>CANGTV010000011.1 GCA_947457015.1 Alphaproteobacteria bacterium
AATCTGTCTGAAATTGAATAAAATGCTTTCAAAAGAGGCAAACAGTTAAGAAAAACTCCCCAAATCACTTCTAAAATCTAAAAAACACATCACTACTCCCTCCAATCCCTTCACCTCCTCTTAATCTCAGACTTTCGCAGCGGGTTCAAATTGGATAAAACAAGGGGGATAAGCTCTTTTAGCAAGAACGGCCTAAGCATAGAACCAATGTGTTGAAGTTGAGGTTGCGCCGATCTATCCTCTTGCAAACTCTTTGATATACTCACAGAAGTCCGAGAGGCCTTTTGTAAGATTTCATCATCTTTGCTAAACATTGCCGAAAGAGGAGAAATAGGAAGCAAAGAAAGAGATAAAGCAAGAAGTGAGGTAGAATAAAGAAAATTACGCATAAGACGCTCCTTTGTAAGATTAAAATAAAATAATAATATTCACTTGCAGGAGTGCATTCCTGTAAGAATTGATGTTTGACCCACACCTAGATATTTCAGGGAAAAATACCTCTCCCTAAAGAAAAAGTATTATTTAAAGAATGAATTTTGCCAAAGCATATATAGATATATGCTAAACAGAATTGCCGATGAGGAAAAAATCGTTCAAAACCAACACTCTTTCAGAAAGAAAAGAAAAGATTCTCTGAAATTTTTAAAGATTTAAATCAAATCCAAGAGCTTAAAACCAAGCCCCGTATTCTCTCACCCTAGCAAGTTTTAGGTGTCTTAACACCTATTGATTTCTATATAATAAACTCAATAATAATTGTCAATATTTTTTATGTCATAAGTTTTATAAAACATACAAATTAAATCCAGAAAACAATGTCGGCATAACAGTGTTGTGTAGAGAAACTTTTCTCCTAGATTCGACTTAGATTGTCTTATTTTTTAAATTGAGCAAGGAAGCCTTCCAAAAAGGGCTCACTACTTACAATGCTTGTTGAAAAAGGATATTCAAAAACTATAACCAGTCCAATATTAAAGAATAGAATCCACCCCAGCGTTAAGGTAAGAAAAAAATGAACGTGATACTTTTTATTATCTATCAATGAAACCAGGACTAATATCAAGACGGCATCAAAAATTAAAATAAAAAGAAGAGATGGCAGTAAAGAGCTGCTAAGGCTCATGATCCGCAGCCGCCTGTTCTTATAAGCATCCCGAAGGTCGTCAATGAAGCGGCTATAAAATGATTTTTCCACCTCAGTCTGTGGAGTATAGTCTTGAATTCGTTTAATAAGCCTAGAATATGATTCAAACGCTTGTTGACTTTGCTGTCCCCATTTCATGGTTTCCCATTCATCGTGGACGACATCTTGAATATATTCCCCAATAGCATTTACAATATCATTTTGAACGGGGGGAGGAAACATTGAGCTATCAACAGTCATTAAAGAGAGGTGATTTGCTTCCGTAGCCGTTACCTTTTTTATGCTATCAAAGGTATTCCATAAGGTAATGACAACGAAACCAAGAAGGACTGCATAATTGATACCAACCACCTGTATAAGAACATAAAGAAATGTATTAGGTTGCGCATGGAGAGTTCGAGGAAAAAAAAATTTCATAGAAACGAAAACAATGCTTGTTAAGCATGACATTGCAAGAACAAAGAAAATTAGAAATGCCCAAGCAGGCATCCAGCTTAAAAGTTCACGTTGCATCTCTATTTTCCAAAGCACTCCGTGTTAGAAGGTGTTTTTTATGGTTTATTAAGCCTAAAATACATAATATTCCCTATTTCTGAATACATCGTTAACAGATCTTTAATTCATTCTTAATAATTTTAGGCTATTATCTTTAATGAACGTAAAAGAAGAATCTTATTATATATAAAGATTTTGAGTTTTCGCTCGTTAGAGCAGTAAATTTTATAGCATCTGAACCACGAGCATGATTTAATAAGTAAAAGAAAATATGGGAGGGAGAAGCCGTGGAAACGCTTCCTTTACAATTATCAAACGCCATTGATCGAGAGCTTGCTCCTTTATCTCCTGATAAATTAAGACAAGCCTGCTTTGAGCTAACTCAACGCTATGCGCAAGGGCTGTCGATGGAAACTCAGCTTCATCGCCAAGCCTACGTGGCAGCTCGCCTCCCCGCCACCTATGGAGCCATACGTCAGGTCTTTCGTCGCATAGAGCCTGCCCTCTCCTCTATTCAAAGTCTCCTCGACTTAGGTGCAGGAACGGGAAGCCTTGCGTGGGCTGCTGGCGATGCTATGCCACATCTACAACGCATTACTCTTTTTGAAAAAGATATTGAGCTCTTACGTTTAGGGCAGCATTTTACGCAAAATAATCTTGACCCTCTGCAGCTCGCATGGTGCAGAGACGATATTACACAAGCAGAGATTTTTCCTTCTCATGATGCTGTTGTTTTTTCTTATGTTCTTAACGAGCTTTCTTTGAAAGAGCAAGTTCATGTCTTGGAGAAGGCCTATCAAGCAACTGATAAGCTGCTCATTCTTTTGGAACCCGGAACACCTCAAGGGTTTGGACATCTTTTGAATGCACGCAATCTCTTGTTAAAACTTGGCGCTCACAGTGTAGCTCCGTGCTCTCACAATGCGCCCTGCCCCCTCGCTCCTGCTTTTAAAGATGGAAAAGATTGGTGTCATTTTAGCGTCCGCATTCCCCGAGGGAAATATCACAGGCGCGCAAAAGATGGCGTCTTACCCTATGAAGATGAAAAATACGCTTATCTTGTCGTGTCCCCCCAGCCCGTTCCGCTTCCAAAAGATCGCGTTATTAAAGCTCCTATCCGAAAAACAGGACACGTGATCTTAGATCTTTGCACAGAAAAAGGGAGCAAGGAGCGTACCATTATTTCAAAAAGCGACGGAAAGACTTACACAAAAGCACGAGATAGCGAATGGGGAGATGAGTGGGATGAACAAAATGAAAAAGGATAAGACCTGTTTTTTTATTCTTCTTTGTCCGGGTTTTTCAAAAAAATTCTATCGTTTTAATCAATTGGAAACTAACGTTTCTTATATTTTTTGATGAGTTCGCTACAAAAATCAATGCTAAGGGAGCTATGAGATGTACAAAAAAATTTCCAGAAAAATTTCACTTTTATCCTTCTTGCTTGTGCTCATCCTAATGGCCCAGAACGCTACCGCGGCAGTTACAACAATCCAAACAAAACAAGTACCAGGCGTCCCTGTACAAGGAACAGGATTCCCAGTTCTTCCCCCTCCTCAGTTAACACTTACCTTGGAGAAGGCCAAAAATAGTCTTATAGCTGCGAACGGATATAGTAACAGGTACATACTTCTCGACACAAATGGGGACAAGAGAGCTGACAGCTTTATGATCGCCCCAGCTAATGCAGACCCAAAATCAACCCTTGCATTAGATCAGGCAATCCAATCTCTCCAACAGCTAGGAGGGGCGAGCAAACTATATTTGGTTATAAACACAAATGGCGACGGTAAGGTTGACTCCGTTATTGCGGTAACTTACTAACCCGCAAAGTTACTTACATTTTAGCTTTTCTCGTTCCCGCGTAACTTCCTTGACATGCGTCTTAGGAAAATCGGTAGAAAGCTGCTCTAAAGTAGCACATGCATCTGCCTTGCGCTCAAGAGCTACTAAACATTTTGAAAGTTTTAGCAAACTATCTGCTGCTTTTGCGGACTTAGGATAGTTTTTGTATCCTTTAGCAAAGCTAGCCGCTGCCTTTTCATGCAGTCCCCGCACAAAATAGGTAACACCTAACCAATACTGAGCCGCACCTGCTTGCGTATGCTTAGGATGAGCACTTACGAAAGCGGAAAAAGCCTTTTCAGCTGTATCATACTCCCCTTTTTCCAAAAGAGACCTTGCATGCTCGTACTCTTTCTCTGGAGACGAAGAAGGAGATGAAAAAGCGGAGGGAGAGGAGGACTCTATCTCCTCATCTTCTCCTAAAGATTCAGGGGCCCTAAGTGCATGAGACTCTGTTCCAGCCTCAGAATTATTATTATTCAGACGATAGTCAACATCTGCGTTTAACGTCTCCATTTTTTTGTGAAGGAGAGAAAGCGCATGATGCGCTTCATCTAAATGCCCTCGTAACTCTCTCTGTTCCGCCTCAAGTGCTGCAACGCGGTTAACTAGCTCAACAACGAGGCCTGTGTTGTCTTGAGCGTAAAGAACGGAAGTTACAAATAAAGACGTAATCAGAACAACAAGAGCCATGCACAAACATGTTCTTTTGTCATCCTCCCCTTTGCAAGGATGAGGACGACAAAAGTAACTCGCTAGCTTCTTTCTCATTATTGTGCTTGCTGCTGGGCTTGCTGTTGCTGAATAAGCTTCTTAATCTCCGATTCAGATTTAAAGGTAACCTGAACAGTTGGCAAAGATTTATCTAGATTTTCTAAAACCTTATTTGACAAATCAAATGCATCATCTGCTGTTACAACCGTTTCTTTATAAAGCATGATATTAGCACCTGCTTCTTTTTTTACCTGATCAGCAACTTTTAGAAAAGCTTCGTAGACTTTCTTCTTGGCGTCTTCAAAGGCAAGCTCCATTTGCACTCTTCTAATTTCAAGTTTTGACTGAATATCGCGAACTTTTTTTTCAAAAGCTTGACGCTTTTCTCCAAACTCTTTTTCGGACATCTTTTTTTGCTTGTCTGAGAGCTCCTTGTCTTCAGCCTTAAGTTTATTTTCATCAGCAGACAGTTCTTTTTGAATCTCAGCACGCTTTTTTTCCAATTGATTCACAATAGACTTTAAAGCAGCTGATTTATCTAAAGTTGTTTGTGCTACCACACACACCACTGGTGCAGGAAGGGCATCAGCCTTTACAGCAGATGGCAGGATGATGGAAGAGGCTAGCAAAGCAGTATATAAAATTTTTTTCATTATTTTTTCTCCTTCTAATGATCTTAAAAATTTGAACCAAATGTAACATTAAATCGTTGTGTGCGGTCAACATTTTTCTGACCCAAAACGAAGGGGGCATAATAAACTCCGATAGGTCCAAAAGGTGAACGCCATGTAATTCCAGCGCCTGCCCCTAAACGTGGCCTTGGATTATCTCCCTTAATAAAGGGAGACGAGTTACCAGAATGCCAAACACTTCCCACATCAGCGAAAAGGCTTCCTTTAATTCCCAGTTCATTAGGAAGACCTATAGGCACAGAAAGCTCAACTGTTGCTTTGTAAAAGAGAAGACCTCCCAATGCGTCCGCTGTACGCATATCGCGAGGGCCGATTCCTCCATCAGCAAAACCACGTAAACTGTCGGCTCCTAATTCATATCTATCAGCAACACGCGTCGTTTTTCCTAATCCTGACATCGCACCAGCTGAAACCTTAGTAGAAAGAACCCATTTCTGTTCTTCATCAAAGGGCACGTAGACCCCGGCACGGATAGAATTTTTTAAATAGCGGACCCTTCCACCAAGGCCTGCAAACTCATTTCCAAGGCCTGCAAAGTATCCTTTTGTTGGATCAACACTATTATTTCTCTTGTCATAAAACAAGCCATGCCCAAGAGACGAAACCACCCAATTTCCCTGCTGGGCAAGCAAAAATGGAGATGAATTTTTTCTTATATCACTAATGTGCTCTTTGCGAAGACCGTAGTTCCAGGATTGACTTAAGCGTTCCATAAGATCATACCCAAGAGAAAGTGTTCCTCCTGTCTTCATTTGACGGTATCCCGTCCACCCAACTGTTTTTGTACTATATTTCCGAGTGGAATGGAACAAATCTATCCCTGCAAGAAGTGGCCTCCCCAAAAAATAAGGATTTGTAAACCCTGTATGGAAATCCTTCGCTCGTTTAGCAACCATTGCACTCGCATAAAGATCGTAGCCTTTTCCCATAAGGTTTCTTTCATTCATCGTAACGCTTGCTAAAGGCCCATCCACTGTGGAATATCCACCGGCAAATTGGAGAGATCCTGTGGGCTTGTCTTCAACTTCTACTTTCAGGTCAACCTTATCAGGGGCACTTGTTTCCTCTTGTTTTATATCGACCTTTTTAAAAAAATCTAAATTTTGAAGACGCTCTTCTGTGCGCTTAAGTTTTTCACTGTTATAAGCATCTCCTTCAACAAGACGAAATTCCCGACGAATAACGTCATCATCAGTTCTATCATTACCTAGGATATCGATTCGATTGATATAAACATGGCGTCCTTCTTTCACAACAAAGTTTATATCTATCGTTAAGGTCTCAGGATTACGTTTAAATTGAGGATCAATCTCCACAAAAGCAAAACCCTGTTCTCCAATAGAATTGACCAACTTCTCCACGGTCTTTTCAACTTCTTTGCTGTTAAACCACTCCCCTCTTTCAAGAGCGACGCACCCTGTTATGCACCCTGGCGATAATTTTGGAAGCTCTATGGTGACTTTTACATCTCCAAATCGATAGCGTGGGCCTTCATTAAGAGTATAGGTGATATAAAACTCTTGATCATCAGGATCAAGTTCTGCCACCACTGAGTCGACTTTAAAATCTGCATACCCCTGCTCACGATAATAGCGGCGCAAAAGTTCTTTATCGAAGGAAAGGCGATGAGGGTCATAGGTATCATCCGTACTAAAAAAGCGATACCACCGCGATTCCTTTGTCATAATAACGGACTCAAGCCGTCCTGCGCTAAACTTATTGTTTCCTACGAAAATAATCTTATTTATACGGGTTGTTTTTCCTTCAGTGATCTCAAAAATAAGGTCAACGCGATTTTCTTCTCTCTCCACAATTTTAGGCTCAATCTTGGCCCCATATCGTCCACTTAAACGGTACATATCACGAATTTTTTGAGCGGCTTCCTGGGCTCTTGCGGGCGTATAGACCTCTCGAGGTCTTATGCCTATTTCTCCCATGATCACTTCATCTTTGAGGCGACTATTACCTTCTAGAGCGATCCGATTAATAATTTTATTTTCAACAACCTTAATCAGCAAACGATCCCCTTGCTGCTCTATCATAACGTCCGCAAAAAGTCCTGTAGAGAAAAGATTTTTAAGGATTTCTTCAACCTTACCCTCGTTTGCAACTTGGCCAGGTTTTATGTCAATGTAACTCATGATCGTTGGGGTTTCAACGCGGTGATTCCCCTCAACTTCAATCGTACGAATAACTTCCTTTGCCCACAAACACGTTGCAAGGAAGCACGTAGCTAAAGTTATTATGACAAAAAACGACCGCCTTACCACTAAGAACCTCTTTTATTTAAAGAAAATAGTTACTATGTCATTCCAAGTTGCTAAGAGCATGAGCCCCACAATTAGTCCAAACCCAATACGGAATCCCCATTCTTGAGCCTTTTCTGAGAGGGGTTTTCCTCGCACTGCCTCAATAATATAAAATAACAAATGACCTCCATCTAACATCGGAACTGGAAAAAGGTTGATAAGTCCCAAATTCACAGACAACAGAGCCATAAACCAAAGAAGCGCAACAATTCCAGACTGAGCAATCTCTCCTGACATTTGAGCAATACGTAAAGGTCCCCCAAGGCCTTCTGCTGATTTAGCCCCTATAATAATATTACCCAAGGCTTTTAAAGTTTGATAACTTAAGGAAAAAACCTCTTCCGTTGCATACCACCAAGACACCAACCAAGAGCGATGCATGTAACCAGCCTCACTTCCTTTAATGCCTAAAAGTCCAACTTTGTGAGAATACCCAAAGTGATCCTTTATTTCAGAAAGAGTCGGCGTCACAGGGAGGGTTAACACATGCCCCCCTCGGTCAAGAAGAATTTGCAAGATCTCTCCTGGATGACTTTGAACAATCATCTGAAGATCTTCAAAACGCACAATCGAATCTCCATTAATGGCTTTAATGTAATCCCCTGCTTGAAGTCCTGCAACTTCTGCAGCGCTTCCCGGCTGAATCCCCTGTATAATAGGAACTGTATAGCGCTGCCCAACGGTTGCAAAGAGAACAGCAAACAAAAGAATAGCAAAGATATAGTTAGCAACAGGCCCTGCTACAGAAACAGCGATACGCTGCCACACTGTCTTATAATAAAGCGACTTTTTCCTTGTTTCCTCATTCATTTTTTTCAACGCAGTTTTGTCTGGCGTACTCGCAGCATCTGCATCTCCCACCATTTTGACATACCCGCCTAAAGGAAACCAACTCACTTTCCAGCGTGTTCCTACTTTATCATTCCACCCGAAAACCTCTGGACCAAAGCCAATTGAAAACACATCAACGCCCACCCCATTATAGCGAGCGACAAGATAATGCCCCAACTCATGCACAAATACGAGAATAGACAAGACAACCAAAAAAGGTATTAAATACCAACCTAACCCTATTAAAAATTCCATAGTTGTGTCCTCTCCCAAGCAAATTTTCCCCCTATTTGTAGCTGTAAGATAAGAAGAACACAATCCCTTTGTCACATCAGATTTTTGAGATATTCTTAGTTGTAGAATTTAATAAAAAAGCCTTATAAGATAAAAAAAAGTTTTCTAAGGAAGCATACTCAATGAAGCCTGTATGGTTTTTAGTAATAAGTTTATTTTTTCAAGACACGTTAGCAACTGCCCTAACCGTCACAGATGTAAAAGTATCTGTAACGGCTGACTCGGCAGCGGCTGCTCGAGATCAAGCCCTTACAAAGGCTCATGCTCTTGCTTTTCAAAAGCTTGTGAAAGAGAACTTTCCTGACAACTCTCCCCCTTCACCCCCTGAGGATCTCTTAATAGATATGGTCACAAATTTTTCTATCGATCGGGAAAAAACAACGCCACAAAGCTATGCTGCTTCTCTGACCTTTCACTTTGATGACTCTCACGTCCAAGACTGGCTTCGTCAAGACTTCGCCTCCTCAGAATCATCAACTGCTCCTTTCAAAAAAGAAGAAAATCGCATAAAAATAACAGCAGATTATTCCACTTTTGCCGATTGGAAACATATTAAAAAAACGCTTGAGCGCTTGCCAGGAGTAGAAAAAGTAAACATAATTTCCCTCTCTCCTCAAAGTGCGGACCTAGAAATCGCTTATAGGGGGGAGATGCCCGACCTCCAACACCATCTTAATCAAGAAGACTTAACTCTTGTCCCTCAAGGACAAGCCTGGCAAATTTCTTTGAATAAGCCCCCTTCTCGTTCACAAGTTATTTATTAAACACTCCTTTTGCGGATTCTATGATGATGAAAAAAACTATGAACATTCCTAACCTTATTAGTCTCGCGCGACTCCTCAGTGTTCCTCTTATTGTCTCTTTGATTCTTTCTTATCAGCTTTTTCCTGCTTTTATTTTCTTCGCTATTGCAGGACTTTCTGATGCCCTTGACGGTTTTTTTGCGCGTATTTTTAAAGCCCGCACCACTCTTGGCGCCTATTTAGATCCTCTAGCTGACAAGGCTTTGCTTGTAGGAGTGTATGCCGCCCTCGGAAAAATAGGGCTTATTGATCTTTGGGTTGTGATTCTCGTTGTTTTTAGAGATGTTTTAATTATTGGAGGAATTCTCCTTCTTTTTCTCTTCAAGAGTTCCCTTGATATGAAACCCCTTATGGTGAGCAAGGTGAACACAGTGGTTCAACTTATTTTTGCTCTTTTCCTTTTAGGACAAGGAGAAACTCTCATAGGTATTTCTCATGCAAATGTATATTTCGGCTACCTCGTCGCACTTACAACAGTGCTTTCTGGCGCAACTTATGTTAAGCTTGGCTTTAATCATTTTAACAAGATGAGTGTTAATCTTCCGTGACGAAAGAACGACAGATTTGGCTTTGGATAGGCTTAGGCATCGCCTTTATTGGGGGTCTTTATCTTCTCAAAAGTATTCTTATGCCTTTTCTCACAGGACTATTGGTGGCTTATGCTATGAACCCAGCCGTACGGTTCTTTGAAAGGTGGGGAATTTCGCGTGGCCTGGGCACTGCTTTTATGGTTTTAAGTTTCTTTTTTTCTATTGGACTTTTGTTGTTTATCGCAATTCCTTTTATCCAAACAGAGCTTTTGTATTTAGCTTCTCGTGTGCCTCAATATGGAGAACGCCTCTTGGCTGCTGTAAAACCTCTTTTAGATGAGGCATCTCACTACATTCAACCCACTGACATAGAGCGTCTTCGTAGCCTCGCTAGTTCTTATATGGGAGAAGTTCTTACCTGGGGAATCAGGCTTTTAGCCGGAATTTTAACAAACAGCCTGGCTCTAGCGAATCTTATCTCCCTCATTGTCGTGACACCTGTTGTGGCTTTTTATTGTTTGCGGGATTGGGGCAAGATTATAACCACCATCGACAGTTGGCTTCCCCGCCCTTATGAGTCTACCTTAAGACACCTCTTTCAAGAGATGAATACTACCATCGGCGGATTTGCACGGGGGCAGGCTCTTGTGTGTCTTATTGTGGGAATTTATTACTCTATTGCCTTAACTCTCGCTAACCTTGACTTTAGTCTTGTCGTCGGTGTGGTGATTGGAATCATGGCTTTTATTCCCTATGTGGGCGCTCTCTTTGGCTTTATGTTGAGCATTGGGATTGCCCTCTCTCAATTTTCTGATTGGGAGTCTGTGGGGATCATTGCCGGTATTTTCCTTGTGGGCCAAACTCTAGAGGGATATCTTCTTATTCCTTATTTTGTTGGAGACCGCATCAGGCTTCATCCCGTTTGGGTGATTTTTGCTCTTTTAGCTGGTGGTTTTTTATATGGCTTCGTTGGGATTTTATTTGCCCTTCCTGTAGCAGCAGCTATAGGCGTTCTCGTGCGATACGGCCTTCAAACTTATCTTAAGAGTCCTTATTATTTGGGAAAGACTCTACCTCTATCAAAGAAATCTCGTGAAGCAGCTGATTCTCCCTCTTGATTTGCCTCCTGCTTTCGAGGAACACGACTTTATGGTCTCAAAGGCTAATAAGGAAGCCTACCTTTGGGTTATGCGCTGGCCCAACTGGCCCTCACGTTGCCTTGCTATTTATGGAGACAATGGGTGTGGCAAAACTCACCTCTCTTACATATGGCAGAAAAAAACAAAAGCAAATCGCCTTCAGGGAGTAGATTTTAACAAAGCCCCTCTCTCAACTCTTCTCGACGCATCTCCTTTTTTTATTCTTGACGAAGCGCACCTTATCAACCAGGGAGAAAAGCTCTTTCATCTCTATAACCATCTCACCCTTTCAAAAGGAGGAATACTATTTCTCTCAAAAACACCTCCAGCCCACTGGGTTGCTGGCTTGCCGGACCTAAGATCACGATTAAATACCATTCCTGCCATAAAGATTCACCCGCCTGATGATGCTCTTTTATCTGATGTCATTCAAAAACTGTTTTCTGATTTACAAGTGAAAGTCGATGAGAGTGTTATTAATTTTCTTCTGATCCACATGGAGCGCTCCTTTGACAGCGCACGCCTCTGGGTTAATCTTTTAAACACACGCGCCCTTACTCAAAAGCGCAATATTACGATTCCTCTGGCGCGGGAGATCCTGTCGGAGCAAGCGTCGGATGAAAAACATCTATAATTTCGCCTAATCCCCACTCTAAATCTTTCCAACTATCCACAGGAAGCTGAAACCCCACAAGAGTAGCAGGAGCAACACCTTCATTGAGGAAGGGCGGGAAAGATTGAGCAAGCCTTAAAATCGCAAAGGCAATCCCAGGATTATGGCCGACATAAAGAACATTTTCTCTGGTATGAGGAAGATGCTTCAAATGATTAAGAATGAGATCTTCAGAAATATTATAAAATTTTTCTGAAATTTCAATATCCCCTGTGCTAACAATTGAGCGCAAAGGCTCTACTGTCTCTTGTGCTCTTAAAGCGGCTGAACACATGACAAAATCAAAGGTTAGCCCTTTTGTTTGACAATAAGCCGCCACCGCCTCGGCTTCTTCTCGTCCCCTATCATTGAGAGGTCGATCAAAGTCAGCATAGGCCGTGGGCCGTGGTTCTGCGTGCGCATGGCGAAGGAGGTACAGTGTTTTCATTATATTAATTTACCCTAGATAGAGCCTAAAAAATCCGCTATTAAAGTACTATACTTTTCTCCTCGCAACAAGACTCTGGCACACACCATGACTTCCTGGCTCCTCCTCGATTTTGATAATTGCCAAATGGCAACAGAACATTTGGCTGTTCCATCGCTGATCAAACGCTTTAATGAGCTCTATGAAAAGCAGATTGATCATCCCCTCTCCTTTGAAGAATTCAAGCAACATTTCCATGGCCAAGCCCGAGAAACTCTCTGCGCTAATCTCTCAAAGCATTTTGGGATCACTGTTGACTACCCCACTCTTTATGACGCGCGCGAGTGGCGGATTATGCAAATGCTTCAAGAAACGGGCGTTGAGATGGCCCCTCATTTGTTAGAGACCTTAGAATTATTGCAGGCTCAAGGGTATAAATTTGCTTTTGTCTCTAACAATCCCATTCAACGAGGGCTTGCGTCTATGCGCTACGCCACAAATGGCCAAGGAGATCGCCTCGCGCGCTTGTTTGGGACTGCCTTTTTTGAAGCAGGTGATGTTCAAAAGCCTCAACCTGAAGTTTACTTAAGAGCCATGGCACAACTGGGGACCTCACCTCAACGCTGTGTTGCAGTCGAGGACAGTCCTACCGGGGTAAGCGCTGCCGTAGGAGCTGCCCTTACCACATTTGGCTTTTTAGGCTTCGCCGATGATTCTCAAGAAACAGCCAAAAAACTCATGGAAAAAGGAGCCACCGCCTGTTTTCAAAGCTGGAGAGACCTTCCTTCACTCCTTCACCTCCCTTAACGTTTTCTTTACGCTTCAGGATTACCCTTAGAAAAGACTCCTTTCCTCATGAGACTGACAAGTGAAGAAAACGCCCCTCTACTTTGACCGAGAACTTTCCTGGCTTGCCTTTAATGAGCGGGTCCTGGCTCAGGCTTATAATGAAGACGTGCCGCTTTTAGAACGTCTTAACTTTATTGCGATCTCTGCCAAAAACTTAGACGAGTTTTATATGGTTCGGGTGGCGGGCCTTAAAAACCAGCTAGATGCAGGAATGGAAGCCACCGACACTGAAGAGCAACGCCTCGATGACCTTTTACATGCTATTTATGAACGCTCTTTAAGGTTGATCCAAAATCAACAGGTGCAATTAAAAAAACTTATCAAAGAGCTCGCAAAACAGAACTTTTCTATTGTTAAACCAAAAGAGCTCTCAAAATCAGAAGAAAAATGGCTTAAAAACTATTTCGACCATAACCTTTTGCCCGTCTTAACACCACTCTCTGTGGACCCCGCCCACCCGTTTCCTTTCATTCCCAATATGGGGCTTGCCATTGCTTTAGAACTCTTAGGAAAGCATGACAAGGAGAGGAAAGCGCTCATCCCTCTTCCTACTCAAATTCCTCGTTTTATTCAACTGCCTGGTAAAGACCAGCGTTATATTTTGGCGGAAGATGTGATCATTTTCTACATCCATGAATTGTTCCCTGGCTTTCGCATTCAGTCTTCTGGGTGTTTTCGCGTCTTGAGAGATAGCGAGATTGAATTTCATGAAGAATCCGAAGATTTTGTTCGCTATTTTGAAGTAGCCCTCAAAAAACGCAAAAGAGGCACTGTCATTCTTTTAACAATAGAAGACACGATGCCACACCCTCTTCGCAAATTTGTCAAAGATAATATGAATATTGAAATTGGTGATATCATGAGTGTTGAAGGAATTTTAGGCCTTGATAGCCTAGAACAACTTCTTCCCTCAGGCCGTCCAGATTTACGCTACCCCTCCTATAATGAGCGCTATCCCGAGCGCATTCGAGAATTCGGTGGCAATATCTTTGCCGCCATTGCTAAGAAAGACCTCCTCGTTCACCATCCCTATGAAAGCTTTGAGGTGGTCGTAGAGTTTCTTAAACGTGCCGCAAAAGACCCTCATGTTGTTTCCATTAAACAAACTCTTTATCGCACGTCTAACCACTCATCCATTATCGCAGCTCTCGTTGAAGCTGCCGAGAACGGAAAAAGCGTCACGGTTGTGGTGGAAATTAAAGCACGTTTTGATGAGCAAGCTAATCTTCAGTGGGCTCAAGATTTAGAACGTGCTGGCGTCATGGTTCTTTATGGAATTTTAGGGTATAAAACGCACGGTAAAGTTTCCCTTGTTACCCGTCGAGAAGAGAAAGGCCTTCAAATTTATACCCATCTGGGAACAGGAAACTACCATCCCATCACAGCCCGTATTTATGATGATCTTTCTTTATTCACCGCTGATCCTGAAATGGGAGAAGAAACCTCAAAAATCTTTAATTACTTGACGGGCTATGCCCATCCAAAAAAATTAACAAAGCTGTTTTATTCTCCGATTACCTTAAGAGATAAGCTTGAAGAACTTATCAAAGATGAAATTCGAGCCGCCAAAAAGGGAAAGCCGGCTTTCATCTGGGCCAAGCTGAACGCCCTTGTAGACAAAAGAATGATCGCCCTGCTTTATGAGGCTTCTAACGCAGGTGTCTCTATCGATCTTGTGATTCGGGGGATTTGTTGTTTGCGCCCTGGCGTCAAAGGGTTGTCTGAAAACATCCGTGTTAAAAGCCTTATTGGGCGCTTTTTGGAGCATTCTCGCATCGCCTGCTTTGGTAATGGGCATCCCCTCCCCTCTCCTCATGCAAAAGTATATATTTCTTCTGCTGATTGGATGACACGCAACTTAGATTGGCGCTTTGAAACCTTTGTGTCCATTGAAAATCAAACAGTCAAAGAGCAGATCTTAACCCAAATTATGGTGGCTTATCTTAAGGATCATGCCCAAAGCTGGGATCTTGATGAAGAAGGAATATTTCATCCCGCAGGGCCAGGCTTTAGCGCCCATGAGTATTTTATGAAACATCCCAGTCTTTCCGGCAGAGGGCTCGGGAATCATGGAGGCGTGCCTCAGTTAATATTGGATGAAGAAGCATCATTATAATTTGCGTCTCTCTAGACACAAAGATTTGATTATTTCATTATTTATTTTAGAGAAGTTGCATCAAGAAATCAAATTTCTCGATTGGCCATACATGGCCAATTGAAAAATTGGACTTCTTTTAAAAAGAGAGTAAACTAATAAATATAAAATCGGACTGTTGTGCCCATACATAATCTTAAACAAAATATGTCATGCTGAACTCGTTTCAGCATCTCGTTGGCAAAAAGATCCCGAAATGATCCCGGTTCAAGGCCGGCACTAAAGGTTCGGGATGACATTTTGGAGAAAGCAAGCTTTTGCAGCAAGTTCTACACAACACTTACTCTGGTTTACTCCCCATTTTCATTTAATAGGCTTGTCAACGCCCCTAACGCTGTTAGACGCGCTTTTTTACAGTGTAGACTGAATTCTGTTAGATTGAACCTGGCTTGTGAGTATTCCAGATCTAATCTATCCGAAGGATTTCTTCTTTTAGCAGCATGGTAGTTTGCTTCCAATCTTGGTGTTGTTTCACCCAGCCAGCTTTGTGCCTCTGCTATTTCAACTTTCATTTGCGCAAGGAGAGGAATTATTTCTGCGGTTAGACGCCCTTTTTCTTCGTCCAATCTTGCAAACTGCTGTCTTTCGGACACCCTTGCGCTACCATATTGGTGAGAGTCAGCCTCATCCATCGCCCTTACGTGAGCTTCCCAAAAAAAACTTGCAACAATAACCATCAAACTTAATTTTTTAAAATAAAACACAAATACATCCTTTTTAATTAAACAGCATACTATTTTTAAATATGTAATATTTTATTTCTAAAAATACAAGATAAAAAATACGACAACAATACAATGTACTGGTTTTATAAAAAGAGTAATGAGGTGGACATTATTTTATATAGTCAATTAAATTAGAAATGCTTCGTTCACTTTCCATAAGTGTCCTCCCTTGCTGTGGAGGGAATCCAGTTATTTCCTGGGCCCCCGCCTTCGCGGGGATGACAATGGGGGGATTAAAACATGTCAACCTCATATAAATTGACTATAATTTACTCCAAAGGAATCAGGGCGATTCTGTTATTTTTTAAGCCGATGGCTATTTTTCCCTCTTTTAAAGCGAGGGCTGCTTTGCCAAAAATCTCAAAGCGCCATCCTTCAACCGCAGGGGTAGTGGGTGTTGCAGAGCGCGCAATGTCCTCTAAATCTGAAGTAGTTGCAATAAGCTTTTGCGCCACGTGATATTTTTCTGACTTAATTTTCAACAGAAGGCGCAACATTTCAACGAGGGAGGATGCGCCCGGAGGAGAGTCCTCTCCTTTTTTGACGGGCGGGCAATCTTCCAAGGGAAGGGATTGGGCTTTTTCAATTAAGCTTAAAATCATTTCCCCTTCCTTCCCCTTCAGGAAACTACTGGAAATCCCCCGCATGCGGCCGAGATCGGCCGCTGAACGAGGAGAAGATGCCGCCAACTCTAGCATGGTCTCATCCCGTATCACACGCACACGTGGAACATTGCGGTGTTGGGCTGTAATTTCTCGCCAGGCTGCAAGTTCCCGTAAAATCGCTAACATCCGTGGCTTTGCCGAGCGCACCCTGATTTTTTGCCATACAGCATAAGGATCCACAGAATAAGTTGCGGGATCCTTCAAAATGGCCAGTTCATCCTCCACCCAATGGAAACGATCATCTTCCGTGAGCTTTTGCATGAGCTTTTCATAGATAACCCTCAGATGGATAACATCCCCTAGGGCATAGGTAAGCTGCTTTTCCGTCAAGGGGCGCTGGCCCCAGTGGGTATAACGCGAGGATTTATCAATAGATACCTTGGCATATTTTTGAACGAGAGCATCATAGGCCACGGCTTCTCCAAACCCGCACACCATGGCTGCAATTTGGGTATCAAAAATAGGAGCCGGGATCTTGCCGGTGAGGTGATAAAAAATTTCAACGTCCTGACGCCCTGAATGGAAAACCTTTACGACGTGAGGATTCTGAAGAAGCTCAAAAAAAGACGACAGGTCAATCCCTTCCGCTAAAGGATCAATCGCAACAGCTTCCTCTTCAAGTCCTACCTGAATGAGGCACAACTGTGGCCAATAAGTCGCTTCTCGAACGAATTCCGTATCGACGGTAACGTAAGGCGCTGAGGCCGCTCGCTCACAAAAGGCGTTCAGATCAGCTGTTTTTGTTATTAATGTCATATAGTCTTCGTTATCATTGAACACGAACCTTGACAAGATAGTCATCAACTAATTACTGATAATTTATGAAAAATCCTTATCGTACCCATACCTGTGGCGCCCTGCGCCCTGAAAATGCCGGAGAACACATCCGTCTCTCCGGATGGATCCATCGCAAGCGCGATCATGGTCATCTTCTTTTCATTGATCTGCGTGATCATTATGGACTCACTCAATGCGTGATTGACTCAGCCAGCTCTTGCTTTAAAGACGCGGAAGAGATCCGGCTTGAAAGTGTCATCACTTTGGAAGGAAAGGTTGTCAAAAGGACTCCTGACACCGTCAACTCCCTTATGCACACAGGGGAAATTGAAGTTGTGGTTGAGGAGCTCACTGTTCAATCAAAGGCAGATCTCCTCCCCCTTCAAGTCAACGGCAATGCGGAATTCCCCGAAGAAACCCGCCTTAAATACCGTTTCTTGGATTTAAGGCGCGAGAAAATGCACGCAAATATCGTTCTCCGCAGTCAAGTTATTGCGGCTTTACGCCAAAAAATGATTAATCAAGGCTTTTTGGAGTTTCAAACACCTATTCTCACGGCTAGTTCTCCCGAAGGAGCTCGTGACTATCTCGTCCCCAGTCGTCTCCATCCTGGGCATTTTTATGCCCTCCCCCAAGCCCCCCAACAGTTCAAACAACTCTTGATGGTGGCGGGCTTTGATAAGTATTTTCAGATAGCTCCTTGTTTCCGAGACGAAGATGCTCGTGCTGATCGCTCGCCGGGTGAGTTTTACCAACTCGATTTTGAAATGTCCTTTGTGACACAAGAAGATGTCTTTGCCGCCATTGAACCTGTTCTCCATGATGTGTTCGTAGAATTTGGGGGAGGAAAAGCCGTTTCTTCTCTTCCCTTCCCCCGCATTCCTTATGCGGAATCCATGCTCAAATACGGGATCGACAAGCCGGATTTGAGGAACCCTTTAATTCTCAGTGATGTTACGGAAGTGTTTGACGGCTCTAATTTTGGTATTTTCGCAAAAGCCATTGCAGAAGGCGCTGTCGTAAGAGCCATTCCTGCTCCTAAAACCTCCGACAATCCCCGTAGTTTCTTTGATAAAATGAATGACTGGGCGCGCGAACAAGGGGCCGCAGGCCTTGGCTATATCGTCTTTGGCGTCGAAGGCCCCAAGGGCCCCATTGCTAAATTCCTGGATGAGGACCGCCTGCAAAAACTCAAGTCCCTTACAGGAGCCCAAGAAGGGGATACGGTCTTTTTTGCCTGTGATAAAATTAAGGCCGCTGAAAAGCTCGCTGGCCTTGCTCGTATTCGCTTGGGAGAAGAGCTAGACCTTCTTGAAAAAAACGTGTTCAAGTTTTGTTTTATTGTGGACTTCCCTATGTATGAATGGGACGAGAACAAGGAAAAAGTTGATTTTTCTCACAATCCCTTCTCCATGCCGCAAGGAGGACTTGAGGCTCTCGAAACCCAGGATCCCCTCACCATTAAGGCCTATCAATATGATATCGTCTGCAATGGGTCTGAGCTTTGCAGCGGCGGCATTCGTAATCACCTTCCTGAAGTTATGATCAAAGCCTTTTCTTTGGCAGGCTATACGCAAGAGGAAGTGGAAACAGAATTTGCGGGTATGCTCAGTGCCTTTCGCTATGGCGCGCCCCCTCATGGCGGGGCTGCTCCTGGAATTGACCGCATTGTGATGTTGTTGGCTGACGAGCCCAATCTCCGAGAAGTGGTTGCTTTCCCCATGAACCAAAAGGCCGAAGACCTTCTTGTGGGCGCCCCTTCCCCTGTGAGGGAACAACAACTGAAAGATCTTCATATTCGGGTGGTGATGCCGCCAACGAAGGGGTAGAGCTCTAACGTCATTGCGAGCGAAGCGAAGCAACCCAGTGAAAATAACGCGTGTCCGCAGGACATGCAGCCTTTTTTACTCACATAACTACAGCAGTTCTCTCTCAAATTAAAAAAGATGAATTCCTACGGAATAAATTCTTTGTCCTGGGTTGCTTCGCTTCGCTCGCAATGACGTCTAATTCAATCCTCTGTCATCTTCAAGGCAGCTAAAAAGGCAGATTGTGGGATTTCCACATTGCCCACTTGGCGCATGCGTTTTTTACCTTCCTTTTGCTTGTCCAACAATTTGCGTTTGCGGGAAACATCTCCCCCATAACACTTGGCGGTAACGTCTTTGCGCAAGGCTGAGATCGTCTCACGCGCAATAACCTTTGCTCCAATGGCCGCTTGGATAGCAATTTTAAAAAGCTGCCGCGGAATCAGGTCTTTGAGCTTACTGCACAAGAGCCGCCCCCGGGCTTCTGCATGAGAGCGGTGAACAATGGTAGAAAGAGCATCCACCGGATCTCCATTCACAAGGACAGATAGTTTCACAAGCTGCCCTTCCTCATATCCATCCATCTGATAGTCAAAGCTGGCATAGCCTCGGCTAACAGATTTGAGGCGGTCATAAAAATCAAAGACAACCTCATTCAAGGGGAGACGATAGACAACCATAGCCCGATTGCCTACATAGGTAAGATCAAGCTGGATTCCCCGCCTTTCCGTACACAGGGTCAAAACTGACCCAAGATACGTATCAGGCACAAGGATGGTGGCCTTAATCCAAGGCTCTTCCATCTTAACGATGCGCATGACATCGGGCATATCCGCCGGATTATGAAGCTCAATCATCTCTCCATTGGTCATATAAAGCTTATAAATCACGCTTGGCGCTGTGGTCACAAGATCGAGGTTAAACTCCCGTTCCAAGCGCTCCTGAATAATCTCAAGGTGCAACAGGCCTAAGAAGCCGCAGCGAAAACCAAAACCAAGAGCTGCTGAAGACTCAGGCTCAAACATAAAGCTCGCATCATTAAGGCGTAGTTTGCCGAGGCTTTCTCTCAAGGTTTCAAACTCAGCCGCATCCGCGGGGAAAAGACCACAGAAAACCACAGGGACACTTGGCTTGAATCCAGAGAGGGGAGAGAGTGCCGCCCGTTTTTCTTCCGTTACCGTATCCCCCACATTGCAGTCAGCTACAGCCTTAATCCCCGCCGTAAAGAAGCCCACTTCCCCAGGGTTAAGGGCAGAAAGAGTTTCGCGTTTAGGGGTAAATACACCTACCTGATCCACAGGATAAACAGAGCCTGTGGACATCATTTTAATCTTCATACCGGGTTTTAGAACCCCATCCACAATACGCACCAAAATAATCACCCCCAAATAGGCATCATACCAACTGTCAATCAACAGAGCTTTGAGGGGGGCTGTGGCATCTCCTTTGGGGGAAGGCAATTTATGGACAATGGCTTCCAAAACATCCGGAATGCCAAGACCTGTTTTCGCAGAAATCATGATAGCCTCACTGGCATCCAGGCCAATCACATCCTCAATTTGTTCTTTTATCCGCTCCGGCTCAGCGGCAGGCAAATCCACCTTATTTAAGACAGGAATGATTTCATGATTATTATCAATAGCTTGATATACATTAGCAAGAGTTTGGGCTTCAACCCCTTGGCTAGCATCCACCACAAGGAGAGATCCCTCACACGCCGCCAAGCAGCGGCTTACCTCATACGCAAAGTCCACATGTCCTGGGGTGTCCATTAAATTGAGCTGATAGGTTTCTCCGTTTTTAGCCTTATAGCGCAAGCGAACGGTCTGGGCTTTAATAGTAATCCCCCGCTCCCGCTCAATGTCCATGGTGTCAAGCACTTGCTCCTTAAGATCGCGCTCAGAAAGGCCTCCACACAGCTGGATCAGGCGATCCGCAAGGGTGGACTTGCCGTGGTCAATATGGGCAATAATGGAAAAATTTCGAATGTGGCTTAAGTCTGTCATGAGTATCCTACTTTAAATCTCCCTGACACATATCATCTTTTGTGAGGAACAAAAAGACTTTACAGAAAACTTTCCGCTACAGGGCAAGCTTCTGAAATAATACTTCTAATCGCGGCCTAAATAGGCTGAAAACTCTCTCTTATATGTTTTGGGATAAAGACAACGGGATTTTCTCTCTTTTTAAAAAAGTAGAAATATTCTTCTTTGTTAAACTTTCTTATAAAATATCATATGTTAACTTTCCATTAAGAAAGGGAGATTTATTTATTTTAGTAGGGGGAAGAGAGTAACAATGTTTAATATGAATACATACAAAGACTCAAGATCTAATGATCTTGATAGGAACAACAAAGCTAGAAAAGAATTTAATGAGATAGAGGTTATAACACCCTTACCACTAAGGGGAGGCAGGTTGAGGGTGCTGTTAGGCACGGTATCAATGATTGCCTTTCTTTCAGCTCAACATTCTGTTTTCGCTGCAACAAACCGATTTCAAGATATTGAGCAGAGAGGATATGTTTCTCATCGTAATCCATCTACATGGGAAGCCTTTCATGAAGTCCAATCTTCCTTAGAGAATGGACATGATGGGCTCAATCTCGTTGAGATACATAGGTTAGTCCCTAGCCTTGTTCCTAGTGATCCATTGAAAGGAACTGTACTATCTGTAAAATCAATTGATTTTTCTGAGTGGGTTCAAATCCCAATGAGTGATGTAAAAGATATTCCTCCAATAGCATCTACTCCTCCCCGAAGATCAAAAGAAAGCTATGTGCTTCCTATTGTCTCTTCGACGGTTGTTAAGCCCATTGGTCGAGTTTTTTTGTCTACAGCAAAAGTAACTTATTATGCTATCCCTCACGTAGCGAGTGGCAGTTGGTGGATGGTCTGCAAGACAGCCGAAGCACTTGGAGCTACCGTATCTGCTACCAACGATGCAACCGTATATGTTGTTGAAGCTGTACGTGATGTTCAAGCGGGACGCGCAACGCCGGAAGAAAAAGGATGGGACGCAGGCAAAAAGACTGCCTCAACAATAGGAAATTCATTCAAATGGTTGGGAAATACAACAGTTGAAGGAATTGAAGGAGCAGCTTTTCCTCTTTGGAACGGAATTAAATATGCAGCTGAGGAAACTTGGGAAAATACAAAGGCTGCTGTTCATGATATGAGAGAAGCTTATTTGGATGATGTTGGGTCTTCTGTAAAATCCACAGCTACAAAGGCAGTTACTTATTTAGAGGATAAAGTCTCTTCGTTAGCTTCCAAAGCTAAAGCAGCTGCCTCCAATTTAGCGTCTCGAATAGCTTCTGGTATAAAAAATATAGGGTCATCTATTGTGTCAAAAGCAAGCAGTATTTGGAGTTGGCTCACATCTTAATTCCATAAATAAATATAAAGGAACGTGTTATAGGACATGAAGGAGGCAACCATTTGGTTGCCTTACTTCAGTCTCAAATTTCATGCCCCCTATCTCAACACCCCGCCCGTTGCTTGCGTCACTGAAGATATAATCTTTTGAGAGACAGCCTGGATTTCTTCATCTGTCAACGTACGATCCTTGGATTGAAGGCTTGCTCGAATTCCCAGAGATTTTTTCCCATCTCCCATTTCAAATACATCAAAAAGAGTCACACCAACCACGAGTGTAGGATCGGCTTTCGTAACTGCTATCAAAAGGGTGTTAGCAGGGACATCTTGGTCAACCACAAAAGCAAAGTCACGTTCAACTGCCTGATAAGGGGACAAGATTAGTTTTGGCTTGGTCGTCGTTTTTTTCTTAGGCAATGGCAAGCGATCTAAGAAAACCTCAAAACTAACCACGGGACCTTTAACATCAAAGGCCTTAAGAATACGAGGATGAAGTTCTCCAAAGTATCCAAGCACTTGAGGCCCCAACTTTAATGTGGCTGAACGCCCTGGATGATACCAAGATGGAGCTATTGGCTCCCACGTTCCACCTAATATTATCGCACAAACATCCGCCTTCACATCATAAATGTCTACGGGGCGCTTTTTTTCACACCAATTACCGGGAAAAATAGGAAAGGTCCCTGCCCTCACCCCTGTTGCCATCATGTATTGTCCGTCTGAAGTTGCAGCTGAATACTGAGGGCCAACCTCAAAAAGACCGATGGAGTCTATCCCACGATTTTGGTTAAAAAGGACAGCTTTTAAAAGATTCGGCAAAAGGCTTGGGCGCATGACTTCCAAATCCTGACTAATAGGATTCATAAGCACAAGGCTTTCAGGCACTTTTCCAAAGAACTCCGCCTCTTTTTTCGCCATAAAAGACCATGTCACAGTCTCTATCAACCCGCGGCCAGCCAACTTATCCCGCACAATAAAGCGCCGCTCTTGGAGAGGAAGTAAGGGTTTCCCTTCAGGACGCACCCCATAAGAGAGAGACGCGATCTTATCATAGCCTTCCACCCGCAAGACTTCTTCTACAAGATCTGCTTCATGCTCTATATCAAAACGCCAGGAAGGGGGCAGCACCTCAAACTTTTCCCCTTGTCCTTTCACCTGAAAACCCAAAGCCTTTAGAATCTCAACGACGCGAACAGGGGCCACCTGCATTCCGCCTAGACTTTCACACCGAGAAGGGTGAAATATAATCGGCTGCGCTCCCTCAGGAGAACTTCCTGCGCTTACAACGTCGCTGGCCTCCCCACCACAAAGATCCAGGATCATTTGAGTTGCAGCCTCAAGACCAGGGAGAGTGGATTCAGGGTCAACACCTCGCTCAAACCGAAACCGTGAATCACTTATAATTCCAAGGTTCCTTCCTGTGATTGCTGTGCGAATGGGGTCAAAGAAGGCGGATTCTAGAAAAACCGTGTGGGTGGAGTCGTCACACCCCGTGCTTTGCCCCCCCATGACCCCTGCTAAAGAAATGACACCAGAGTCATCTTCAATAACAGTCATATCTTCAGAAAGGGTATAGGCTTTTCCGTCTAAGGCTACGAAGGTTTCCCCTGGACGAGAGAGACGAACCGTCAATCCGCCTGTCAGCTTATCTGCATCAAAGACATGAAGCGGCCTGGCCCGATCATAGGCAAAATAGTTCGTCACATCCACAAGAGCAGAGATAGATTTCAATCCAATGGCTTGAAGCTTTTTCTGAAGCCATTCAGGGCTAGGGCCATTTTTTACCCCTCGAATGACCCGGCCTGTAAAATAAGGACAGGCGTCAGGATCTACCATCAAAGCCACAGGACAGGAAAAAGTCCCTTTAATGGCACTTTGTTTTAAGGGCTTCAACGTCCCTATACCTGTGGCAGCCAGATCGCGTGCAATCCCATAAACGCCCAGGCAATCCCCTCGGTTAGGAGTAATGTCAATATCGATTAAAATCTCGTCAAGGCCTGCCCATTTTGCATAAGACTCTCCCAGAGGAGCCGTGGGGTCGACCTCAATAATCCCCTCAGAGACGTCTCCAAGAAGCAGTTCTTGGGCAGAGCACATCATCCCAAAACTTTCAACATCTCGCACTTTTCCTACTTTGAGAACCTGCTGGGTTGAAGGGATAACCACACCAGGACGTGCAAGAACCGCTTTCATCCCTTTGTGAGCATTAGGGGCTCCGCACACAACTTGGATAACGTCATGCCCCGTATTAACACGGCACACTTTAAGGCGATCCGCATTCGGATGCTTTTCAGCCTCTACCACTTCACAAATTGTAAAGGGAGCTAATGGCTCTGCCTTGTTTTCAACCTTATCCACCACAAGGCCAAGGCTGTTAAGCTTTTCTAAAATCGCTTCAAGGGGAGCTTCCGCTTCTAAATGATCTTTTAGCCAAGAGACTGTAAATTTCATATCCTACTCCCGCGCCTCTGGATCAAATCCGTAATAATTCAACCACCTTATGTCTGAGTCGAAAAAGAGGCGTAAATCCTCAATTCCATACTTCAGCATGGCAATGCGCTCAATTCCCATACCAAAAGCAAATCCTTGGTAAACATCTGGATCAATGTCGCAATTGCGCAAAACGTTGGGGTGTACCATCCCACAGCCTAAGATCTCGAGCCAGCTGCTGTCCTTCCACCAAATATCCACTTCTGCTGAAGGTTCTGTAAAAGGAAAATAGCCAGGTCGAAACCGGAGTTTTAAGGCTGGATCTTCAAAGAAAAGCCTACAGAATTCCTCAAGACACCCCTTTAAATGCCCCATATGGGTATGTGTATCAACCACCAGCCCTTCAATCTGGTGAAACATGGGCGTGTGCGTTGCATCATAGTCCGAGCGATAAGTTCTACCCGGCGCAATAATACGAATAGGAGGTTTTTCTTGTAACATCGTCCGAATCTGTACAGGTGAGGTGTGGGTCCTAAGAACAAGCGGTTGCTGATCTGCCCCCGGCGGAAGATAAAAAGTGTCATGCTCTTGCCGAGCAGGATGCTCCGGAGGGAAATTCAATGCCGTAAAATTATAAAAATCTTCCTCAATATCAGGGCCTTCGGCAACCTTAAATCCCATTTGTCCAAAAATATGAATGGCTTGATCCATCACAGACGAAAGAGGGTGGATCTTGCCTTTGAAAAAAGGCCGAGGCGGTAGAGAAACATCAAGTGTTTCACGCGCAAGGCGCGCGTCAAGATCCGCCTCTTCCAGCTGATGTTTGCGAAGATCCAAGGCTTCTGTCACCGCCTCTTTCACCACATTCAACTCAGCTCCCATAAGACGACGCTCTTCGGGGGATTTCGTGCCCAATTCTTTCATTAAAAGGGTAAGAGACCCCTTTTTTCCAAGGACAGCAACGCGTAGTTCTTCCCAATCTTGCAAAGAGGCAATCTTTTCAATTTCTTCTAACGTTTTATGTTTTAGGTCGCTCATATTCATCGGAATTCCACTCTAGCTACATCTAGGGCTTTTTTTGACTTTATTATCCCCTCATTTGAATCAAGAGCAATGTTATATTGATCAATCACATTAGCAACAGAGGCATCTATCAACGTTAGAAGAGGAGACGGATAAACTCCCAAAATTAATACCCCTCCAAGGAGAGGCGCAAAAATAAGATTTTCACGCCAATTAAGATCATGAACCACTTTCAATGTCGGCTTCACGAGAGCCCCAAAAATTACACGTCGATAAAGCCAAAGAGCGTAAGCAGCTCCTAAAACCATCCCCATTGAGGCAAAGACTGTGACAGAAGTGTTCACTTGATAGGCCCCTAACAACACAAGAAACTCTCCTACAAACCCACTCGTCCCTGGCAATCCAATGGAGGCAAGGATAAAGAACATAAACACAGCAGCATACCGTGGCATACGGTAAACCAAGCCACCATACTCCGTAATCTCTCGGCTGTGAACACGTTCATAGACAACCCCCACACAAAGGAAAAGAGCGGCCGAAATCAAACCATGACTTACCATTTGAGTTATAGCTCCTTGAACCCCTTGTGCATCAACTGTGAAAATTCCCAAAGTGACAAAGCCCATGTGGGCAACGGAGGAATAAGCGATTAATTTTTTCATATCTGTCTGCGCAAGGGCTACAAAAGATGTATAAATGATGGCTATGCTACTTAAAACAAAGACAAAAGGAGTAAAGTACGCAGAGGCTTCAGGAAAAAGAGGGAGCGAAAATCTTAAAAACCCATATCCTCCCATTTTCAAGAGAATCCCTGCCAAAACCACAGATCCTGCTGTGGGCGCTTCTACATGCGCGTCCGGAAGCCACGTATGGAAAGGCCACATAGGAACCTTCACAGCAAAGGAGGCAAAAAAAGCAAGCCATAACCAAATCTGAACCTTTGGATCAAAGGACGTTGTCAGCGCAAGGGGGATATCACTTCCACCCACTTCAAAATAAACATAAAGAATAGCAAGCAACATAAGAACAGAGCCCAGAAGAGTATACAGAAAAAATTTAAAGG
Organism: Alphaproteobacteria bacterium; assembly: GCA_947457015.1. Taxonomy (GTDB): domain Bacteria; phylum Pseudomonadota; class Alphaproteobacteria; order UBA9655; family UBA9655; genus UBA9655. Next base: position 26,748 of record CANGTV010000011.1, read on the forward strand.
CCGCATAAATACGATTAGGCCCTCCCCAAATACCAATAATGAGGAACATGGGAATTAAGACTCCCTCAAAAAATAAGTAGAAGAGAATAAAATCAAGAGCCGCAAAGAGACCAATCAGCATCGTTTCCAGCACAAGAAAAGCAATCATATACTCTGATACGCGCGTTTGAATAGATGTCCAGCTGGCAAGAATACAAATAGGCATAAGAAGAGCGGAAAGTAAAATAAACGGTAAAGAAATTCCGTCGATCCCCACATGGTACCCTACATTTAAAAGGGGCATCCATTGAAATTTATCCTCAAGCTGAAAGGTAGAGAGCGCGGGGTTATAATTTTTCCATAGTATTAAAGCCATCCCCAAGGTCACAAGGGATGTCCACAAGGCCACCCATCGCGCATTCGTCCCTTCATGACCCCAATTTAAGAAAATTCCAAAAGCCCCTAAAAGAGGAAGGAAAATAGTGATACTAAGAAGGGGAAGAGTATCCATGAAGTGTCCTTACCTCTACAACCAAAAATAGCAGCCAATCATGAGCACAAGCCCAATGATCATGGCAAAAGCATAGTGATAAACATATCCTGTTTGAAAGCGACATAAGAGACGCCCGCCCGCTACCGATAAAGCTGCAACCCCATTAGGACCCAAGCCATCTATCATTTTTTGGTCTCCTTCTTTCCATAAAACTTTAGCAAGCTTAAGAGAAGGACGTACAAAAATCCAATCGTAAATCTCATCAAAACACCATTTACGCAAGAGAAAAGTGTAAACTGTACTAAAAGCTATGGAAAGGCGTTCCGGCCAACTTTTCGCAAACACATAAAGATAATAAGCAAGCCCAATGCCCACAAGTGTCGCGAGTATTGGACTCCATTTCACCCAGGTTTCCACATGATGCGCTGCCCCAATAACCTCATTTTCAGGCAGAACAAAAAGAGCGGTTCCCCAAAAAGATGTACTTTCCCCAACAAAAAGATCATACAAAACATACCCTGAGAAAAGAGAGCCCGCACCTAAAACCATAAGAGGGATAAGCATAATGAGAGGAGACTCATGAATATGGCTCATAACCGCTTCATCAGCCCGTGGGGCTCCCTGAAAAGTCAGTAAAAGTAACCGCCAAGCGTAAAATGCTGTCAAAACTGCAGCACTTATTCCAAAAACAAAGGCTACTTTACCCACAGGCAAATTGGAAACCCAGTCCACCTCAAGAATCATGTCTTTAGAATAAAATCCTGAAAAGAACGGAATTCCCGCAAGCGCCAAACTTCCAATCCACATCAGCACATAAGTAAGGGGAACATATTTCCAAATCCCCCCCATCTTTTGAATATTATATTCATCAGACATGGCATGAATGACAGAACCCGCGCTTAAGAAAAGCAAAGCTTTAAAAAAGGCGTGCGTTGTAAGGTGCAACATCGAAGCGCTATACCCAGAAAGACCTGCTGCCATAAACATATATCCCAGCTGACTACAGGTGGAATAAGCAATGATCCGCTTAATATCATTTTGCACACACGCAATTGTTGCCGCCATCAGCGCTGTCACAGCTCCTATAAGCGTAATGAATTCACGGGCAAGTGGCGCATATTCTAAAAGCGGCGAAATGCGCACGACTAAAAAGACACCCGCAGTCACCATGGTTGCTGCATGAATTAAAGCAGAGACCGGCGTCGGTGCTTCCATTGCATCTGGAAGCCAGGTGTGCAAGCCAATTTGGGCCGATTTTCCCATAGCTCCCACAAAGAAAAAGAGGGTGGCGAGGGTAAGGGCATGATAGTGCCCTCCAAAGAACGTAAACGTCTCGTCCTTGTAATCTTCCACAAGCTCAAAGACAGATAAGAAATCAACCGTCCCGAAGAGAACAAAAATGGTCAAAACACCTAAGACAAATCCTATATCTCCCACCCGATTAACAAGGAAAGCCTTCATAGCAGCAGCATTCGCACTCTCTCGATCATACCAATATCCAATCAAAAGATAGGAGCAAAGGCCGACTCCTTCCCATCCAAAAAACATTTGCAAAAAATTGGGAGCCGTAACCAACGTCAACATAAAGAAGGTGAAAAGGCTCAAATAAGCCATAAAGCGTGGAATACTTCGATCCCCCTTCATGTATCCCACTGAATAAACGTGCACCAAAAAAGAAATGAGTGTCAGAACAGCCATCATGACAAGACTTAAGCTATCTACTTGAAGGCCCCAACTCACTTCGAAAAACTCTACATGAATCCATGTAAAGAGAGGGATCAAAAGAGTTTTTTCTTGGAGTCCCACTTTTACGAAAAGAATACTTGCAAAAATCGCCGCCAAAGCCATCAGCCCACAGGTAACAGCCTGACTAGAGCGATGGTCTAAAACACTGCTCAAAATAGCCCCAAGGAGAGGTAAAAAAACAACGAGGACAGCTAAAGTCTCCATGCCTACCCCCTCATCACGCTGATGTCATCAACATCAATGTCCCCTCGATTACGGAAATAAACAACAAGGATTGCAAGACCTATAGCAGATTCAGCAGCAGCAACGGTTAGAACAAAAAGAGCAAATACTTGTCCAACGAGGTCGCCAAGATATTGGGAAAAAGCAACAAAGTTTATGTTTATAGCCAACAACATCAGCTCAATGGACATCAGGATCACGATTAGATTTCGCCGATTCAAAAAAACGCCGATGCTCCCAATTGTAAAAAGAAGAGCCGCAACAACAAGATAATGATCGAGGCTAAGAGACACGGCTTGTTCTTCCCCTCGGTGTTGCGGAATCATCAAGACTTTCTAGATTCCGAAATGACGAGGTGGGAGATATATCCACCATCTGTACGCTATCTTTCGCCTGCCTCGCCAGCTGATCTCCTATCTTTTGCTTAAGAACATTTTCTCGCTGACGCAAAGTCAAGATAATCGCCCCTATCATCGCAATGAGTAAAATAAGACCAGCTGCCTGAAAAATCAAAGCATAATGAGTATAGAGTAAGGCACCAAGAGCGTGGGTATTTGAAAGCCCATCTTGCGGTGCAAAGATTAATTCAAATGCCTCTGGTGACGTATTCCAACTCATAAATACCACAACAAGCTCTAGCACAAGCACGCCCCCGACAAAAATTCCCATAAGAAGATAACGTCGATCCATGCGTTGACTTTTCTTTGTTTCCATATTGACCATCATGACCACAAAGAGAAAGAGAACAGCAACGGCCCCCACATACACAACTATCAATATCATCGCTAAAAATTCGGCATGCGCTAAAATGAAAAGCCCGGCTGCATTAAAAAAAGCCAAGATAAGAAACAAAACGCCATAAACTGTGTTTTTAGTCGTCACAACCATAACAGCAGAGCTCAACAGAACACCTGAGAGGATATAGAAAATGAGAGTCGTTGTTGTCATTGAAAGCTCCCGTAGAGCGCACCGCAAGGCAGAAGTCTAGCTTTTTTCATTCATCTCACCTATATCGTGCATCCTGCTCTAAGCGAGCTGCAATTGCAACTTCCCACCGATCCCCATTTGCAAGAAGCTTGTCCTTATTATAATAAAGCTCTTCCCGTGTGTCTGTTGCGAATTCAAAATTTGGGCCTTCCACAATCGCATCTACAGGACAGGATTCTTCGCAAAGGCCGCAATAAATACACTTTATCATATCAATATCGTAGCGAGTTGCTCTCCTGCTCCCATCTTCACGCTCTTCCGCTTCTATGGTAATGGCTTGCGCGGGACACACTGCTTCACACAGTTTACAAGCAATGCAACGCTCCTCTCCGTTTGGATAACGTCTCAATGCATGCTCTCCTCGAAAACGTGGCGATAACGCGCCTTTTTCATAAGGATAGGCAAGAGTCACTTTTTTCTTTAAAAACATATACTTCAGAGTAAGAAAGAGCCCTGAGCACAGCTCCGTTAAGGGGAAAAATTTTAACTTCATAGGATGACTATAACTCCAGCTGTTAAAATAACCCATAGCAAAGAAAAGGGTAAAAATACCTTCCATCCCAATCTCATCAGCTGGTCATATCGATAGCGAGGAAAGGTCGCCCTTACCCATAAAAAGACAAAAAGAAGAAAAGACATCTTTAAAGAAAACCAAACAATCCCCGGCACCCATGTAAAGGGAGGGATCTGTAAGGGTGGTAACCATCCCCCAAGGAAAAGGATGCTTCCGATAGCGCTCATAAGAATCATGTTGGCATATTCCCCTAAGAAAAAGAGGGCAAAAGTCATAGAGGAATATTCAACGTTATAGCCAGACACAAGCTCCGCCTCCGCTTCTGGCAAATCAAAAGGGGCTCGATTAGTTTCTGCGAGAGCTGATATACTAAAAATCACAGCCATTGGCAGATGAGGAATAATAAACCAAATGTTTTGTTGAGCTTCCACAATCTCGCTCAGATTTAAGGAGCCTGCAGACAACAGAATCGTAACAATCACAAGCCCAATAGAAACTTCATAAGAAACCATTTGAGCCGCAGATCGCAAAGCTCCCAAAAAGGAATACTTTGAGTTGCTCGCCCACCCCGCCATAATAATTCCATAAACCCCTAGGGAAGAAATCGCAAAAAGGTAAAGTATCCCCACGTTAATATTACTGATAACCATCCCTGGACCAAAGGGAATGACGGCCCAGGCGGAAAGGCTCAGCCCAAAAGTTAACAATGGCGCCACAATAAAAAGAAAAGGGTTGGCTTGCGTTGGAATAATGGTTTCCTTATGGAGAAGCTTTAAACCATCAGCAAAGGGTTGCAAAAGTCCAAACCATCCCACCACATTCGGCCCAACACGACGCTGCATAGCGGCAATCACTTTTCTTTCCACATAGGTTAGGTAAGCAACAGCCAACAGTAAGGGGATGATGATCAGGAGGGTATAACCGATGAGGAACAAAAGATCTTCGACATTAACCATGAGGAGCACCTTGAGCAATCTCGCGCTCACACTTGGCCATCGTAATGGAATGACGCGATATCGAATCTGTCATATAAAAACTCTCAAGCGCCGCAGTAAAAGATTCAGAAGAAATCTTGCCTTCCTGTCCAAAAGGAAGCCAGGGTGCCCGTTGAACCGTGTCCAGCTCTTCAAAAAGAGAATTCGCTTCAACAAGACGTGCCCGCACCTCCTCAAGAGTATTATAGGGTAAGGTATGTCCAAGCTTTTCAGATAAGGCTCTGATAATTTTCCAATCTTCTTTAGCGTCTCCAGGGGGAGAAACGGCCTTTAAGCTTCTCTGGACACGTCCCTCTGTATTGACATAGGTTCCTGATTTTTCCGTGTAGGCGGCGCCTGGCAAAACCACATCAGCCACACTGGCTCCTCGATCACCGTGATGCCCCTGATAAATAACGAACGTGGACTTAAGAGACGCCATGTCTATTTCATCCGCCCCTAAAAGATAAATAGCCTTTAGTTTTTTAGCAGCCGCCGCATCAAGCATACCCTTTACATCATAGCCTTTTGGACCCGGCAGAAGGCCTAAATCAAAACCTCCAACCCGACTTGCTGCTGTGTGTAGAACATTAAATCCATTCCAAGGATCAGGAATAGTTGTCTTCCTTTGATGAATAAACCCATATTTATCAGCAACTTGCCGCGCGAGACAAAGAAGAGTCGCCCCATCTTCTCGTCTTAAAGCCCCTGGCCCCACAATCATCATAGGACGCTTTGCTGTTTTCAGAAGGGATATTATAGGATGATGACCCCTTAGAATTTCTTCAAGAATTAAGGGATCACTGCCCAGAGAATCAACTGGATATCCAAGATCATGAGAGGGGCCAACAAGAGCCACTGGAAAACCTGAATAAAGATAATTTTTACGAATGCGTGCATTAATAAGAGGCGCTTCCCAGCGTGGATTTGTTCCAATTAAAAGGCAAAAATCTGCTCGTTCAATCCCCGCAATCGTCGTATTAAAAAGATAACTGCATCGAGGCTCACTCCCATTCTTTGCGCCATCTTGGCGACAATCGATGTGAGGAGATCCAAGGGCTACCATTAAATCTTTCAAAGCCACCATGGCTTCTGCATCAACCATATCCCCCACAATAGCCGCGATCTGATTCCCAGGAATATCCCTCAACTGCTCGGCAATTGCCTCAAAAGCTTTGTCCCAACTCACGGGAGCAAGACGGCCATCTTTCTGGCGCACATAGGGGTGATCAAGACGTTGATACTTTAGGCCGTCATAGGAGAAGCGCACTTTATCAGAAATCCAATCCTCATTAACTTCGTCATTTTGTCGAGGCAAAACGCGCATGACCTCTCGCCCCCGTGTATCAAGACGAATGGCACTCCCCACCGCATCGAAAACATCTATGGAAGGCGTGTGAGATAGCTCCCACGACCGACCTCGATAATTATAAGGCTTAGACGTGAGCGCCCCCACAGGGCAGATATCAATCATATTCCCCGAAAGTTCAGAGGTAATTGCCTTTTGGATATAGGTCCCAATTTCCATATCTTCTCCCCGACCCGTAGCGCCAAGCTCAGGCACACCCGCAACCTCCGTTGCAAAGCGAATACAGCGGGTACACTGAATGCAACGATTCATCGCTGTTTCAATGAGGGGACCAAACTCTTTATCAGGAACCGCTCGCTTGTTTAAGGCATAGCGGCTCGAATCTCCTCCATAAGCGACGCTGATGTCTTGGAGATCACACTCTCCTCCCTGATCACAAATTGGGCAATCCAAAGGATGGTTGATGAGGAGGAATTCTAAAACTCCTTGGCGAGCTTTTTTTACCATAGGCGTTTGAGTCCGAATGACCATTCCCTCAGAGGCGGGCATCGCACAACTCGCGATCGGCTTAGGACTATGCTCCATGTCCACAAGGCACATACGACAGTTGCCCGCAATGGAAAGTTTGGGATGATAACAAAAGACAGGGATTTCAATGCCCAGCATTTCAGCCGCCTGAAGAACGGTCATCCCTTCAGGGACATCTATTTCTTTGTCATCAATGGTGAGTTTTGGCATTACTGGAGGTCCGTTGTTTCATTGTGTGTGCTCTGCTTGTACACTCCCAGGGTGTCATCCCCGCGAAGGCGGGGATCCAGGATTTCATGTCATCCAGAACTTGTTTCGGGATCTCGTTGACAAGAAGATGCTGAAACGAGTTCAGCATGACAACAGTTATTCTGGATCCCCGCCTTCGCGGGGATGACAATCCGGAAAATGGCAAAACCGTACGCATGTTTATTCCCTTCTCAATCGCCGTTCGAGTTCCGGACGGAAATGACGAATTAATCCCTGCACTGGCCAAGCCGCCGCATCTCCTAGAGCACAAATGGTGTGCCCTTCAACTTGATGAGTGACTTCTTCAAGCTGGTCAATATCCTTAGACGTCCCCTCTCCTTCTGCAAGGCGCATAAGCATACGCCACATCCATCCTGTGCCTTCGCGACAAGGCGTGCATTGACCACAACTTTCATGCATATAAAATTTAGAAAGGCGGGCAATCGCCCGCACCACATCGGTGGACTTATCCATCACGATGACCCCTGCTGTGCCAAGAGCACTTTTAACCTTAGCAAGAGAGGTAAAATCCATCAGAACCGTTTCGCAGATTTCTTTGGGAAGGAGAGAAACAGACGATCCTCCTGGGATAACCGCCAAAAGGTTGTCCCATCCGCCTCGCACACCTCCCCCATGCTTTTCAATAAGCTCTTTCATCGGAATTCCCAAGGCTTCCTCTACGTTACACGGCTTGTTGACATGTCCCGAAAGACAAAAAATTTTCGTACCCGCATTATCAGGAGTTCCAATGCTCGCAAACCAACTGCCTCCTCGACGTAGAATCGTTGGCACAACCGCAAGAGTTTCCACATTATTAACAATGGTAGGACATCCATAAAGGCCCACAATTGCTGGAAAGGGGGGCTTAAGACGGGGCATTCCTTTGCGCCCTTCTAAACTTTCAAGAAGGGCCGTTTCTTCTCCACAGATATAAGCTCCCGCACCCCGGTGCACATAAAGATCAAAACTCCACCCAGAGTTCGCAGCATTTTTTCCTAAAAGCCCTGCTTTATAAGCTTCTGCGATCGCTGCCTCAAGATGCTCTGCTTCTTGATAAAATTCTCCTCGAATATAAATATAGCCTACATGAGCCCCGATGGCAAAACCTGCAAGCAGCGCCCCCTCTATAAGCTTATGAGGCTCATACCGAAGAATGTCGCGGTCTTTACATGTCCCAGGCTCACTCTCATCCGCATTAATGATGAGATATCGAGGGGTGACCTCTTCCCCTTTCGGCATAAATGACCACTTCTTCCCTGTAGGGAATCCGGCCCCTCCCCGCCCCTTTAACCCTGAAGTCATTACCTCTTGAGTGATCCAGGCTTGTCCTTTTGCAAGAAGGTCTTTTGTTTTGTCCCAATCTCCTCGACTTTGAGCAGCCTTAAGACGCCAGTCTTCTGTGCCATAAAGATTTGTAAAAATACGGTCGCTTTCTCTTAGCATGAAGCCAACCCCTCAAGAAGTTTTATAAGAGCTTCCTCCGTTAAATCCTCATAATAGGTATCATTAATTTGAACCACAGGCGCATTCACACACGCCGAAAGACACTCAACTTCATTTAAGGTAAATGCTCCATTTTTTGTGGTTTCTCCACATTCAATGTTTAAATGACGTTTACACGCTGAAAGCAAGGCCTCGCTTCCCCGCAGCATGCAAGGCGTCGTGCCACACACCTGAACATGATATGTTCCCACAGGTTTTAAATTAAACAGGGTGTAAAAGGTGGCCACCTCATAGCCCCGAATAACTGGCACTCTTAAAATTTCCGTTACCTTCTCAATAGCACTGGGAGGAAGCCAGCCCCCGCACTGGCGCTGCGCCAGATAAAAGAGAGGAAGAATAGCACTTGCTTGGCGGCCCTCTGGATAACGCTTCAGAAGCTCTGGAATTTTGGCTTCGTTTTCAGGAGAAAAAATGAAGGGGGTTGATTTTTCTGTGGGCAGATCTTTCTTAAGCACGAGTTTTTTTTTCATTCGTTGTTACTCCGGCATATGAGAGGCTTTACTCTCACTCAAAATAGCCTGATCAAAAGTTGCCAATTTATGGCATCCATTATTTTCTCCTTCAGCCATAATCATGTAGTCTCCAAAATCTGCTTGACCTTTTATATATTTTTCAGCGGCGTTTAAAACGATTTCTTTTTGACCAATAAGAATGCCTGGAGAATCTGTTAAAGTCATGAGCGCTTCATAAACTTCTTTACGAGAAAATTTTTTAACTTTCAAAACCAAAACAAATTCTAGAAGAGCATAGGAAGAAATAAAAAGTTCTCCCAAAGCAGCAGTGTTGTTTAAAAATCTTTCAGCTTTTTTAGCTTGTTGGAGATCATCCTCAAGAAAAGCTCGAACTAATACATTGGTATCAGCGCCGATCATTCTTACTCACTGCCTCAGCAATAGCTTTATCTATATCAGCTAGATCAAGCTTTTCATTTTGGATACGTGATTTTCCTTTTCCAAAAAAATCTTTAAGGTTTCGCTCCACGGGCTGAAGCTCTAAGACCTTATCTTTTCGCAAACGAAGAGAAAGTTCAGATCCCAAATGCAGACCTAACTTACTTCTAATGGCTCTTGGGATAATAACCTGACCTTTTGAAGATACTGTAATTTTTGTATGCATGATGAATTTCCTTCTATAAGTAAGATAACACGACTTACATTCAAAAACAACTCTTTACCCTTCACCGATCAATCTCCCCAAACACGATATCCAAAGATCCAATGATACTAGGCACATCTGCCAACATGTGACCTTTTGCCATCATATCTAAAGCTTGCAAGAAGGCAAAGCCAGGGGCCCTGATTTTACAACGATAGGGCCGATTACTTCCGTCCGACACCAAATAAACTCCAAATTCTCCCTTGGGAGCTTCAACGGCTGTATAGGTTTCCCCCTTGGGAACATGATACCCTTCTGTGTATAATTTAAAGTGATGAATAAGGGCTTCCATAGAGGTTTTCATTTCCTCTCGAGGAGGTGTGGTAATTTTATAGTTTTTTACCTTTACAAACCCCTCAGGCATTTTTTCTAAACATTGCTTGATAATGAGCACGCTTTGACGCATTTCCTGCATACGAACAAGATAACGATCATAACAATCCCCATTCTTTCCAACAGGAATAAGGAAGTCCATTTGATCATAGACTTCGTAAGGTTGAGTCTTCCTCAAATCCCATGCAACATTTGAAGCCCTTAATAAAGGTCCGCTAAACCCCCAATCAAGGGCTTGATCTGCTGTTACAATGCCGATGTTAACTGTTCGCTGCTTAAAAATAGGATTCTCTGTGAGCAACCCTTCAATATCGTCAATAACTTGGGGAAAACGCTCGGCAAAAGCCGCAATGTCGTCAACCAAGCCTTCGGGAAGGTCCTTCTGCACTCCGCCAGGGCGAAAATACGCTGCATGCATACGAGCGCCCGAAACGCGCTCATAAAAGCCCATCAAAATTTCTCGCTCTTCAAACCCCCACAAAAGAGGAGTCATCGCCCCCACATCAAGGGCCATAGTTGTGATATTGAGGAGATGATTCAAAAGACGTGTAATTTCTGAAAAAAGGACGCGAATGTATTTTGCTCTTAAAGGAATTTCAAGCCCCAGCAATTTTTCCACAGCCAACGCAAAAGCATGTTCCTGACACATGGGCGAGACATAATCGAGGCGATCAAAATAAGGGATGGCCTGAAGGTAGGTTTTATATTCAATAAGCTTTTCTGTGCCCCGATGGAGAAGACCAATATGTGGATCCGCGCGCTCCACCACCTCTCCATCCATTTCTAAAATCAAACGCAACACCCCGTGAGCCGCGGGATGCTGTGGGCCAAAATTAAGAGTAAAGCTTTGAGTCTCGGCCATCAGCGCTTTTCCGCCTCAAGTATCGTTTGCGTTGCCTGCTCCATTCCTTCCCAAGGACTCTCAAAATCAAAGGTTCTAAAAGCTTGAGGAAGGCTAACTGACTCATAAACAACCCGTTTTTGCTCCTCATCATAGCGTACTTCTACATACCCTGTGAGCGGAAAATCCTTCCGTAAGGGATGCCCCTCAAACCCATAGTCCGTCAAAATACGCCTTAAATCTGGATGGCCATCGAAGGGAATCCCATAAAGATCAAACACCTCCCTCTCCCACCAGTTTGCACTACTATAAACAGAAACGACAGAGGGAACAGGCACTCCTTCTTCTATCTCGATCTTAACCCGAAGACGTTGATTATGGGCAAGGCTTAACAGATTATAGACCACATCAAACCGGTGTTCGCGCCCTAAATAATCGACGCCACAAACATCCATTAGTTGAGCAAATTGAAGCGCATCAGAATCCCTTAAATACGTCAAAACGCGAACAATAGACCCCCGCTCTACAATCAGCATAAGCTCATCATAAGCAACGGACCAACTCACCACATCTGGACCAATTTCTTCTGCAATCAGATGGCCTAAAGCATCAAGTTTAAGGGCAATATCCGTCTTCATCGGGAAAAAGTCTTTCTCCTCTTAATTTTCCGTTGCAATTGTAAGATCCCATAGAGAAGGGCCTCCGCCGTGGGAGGGCATCCTGGAACGTATACATCCACGGGAACAATGCGATCACACCCACGTACAACGGAATAAGAGTAATGATAGTACCCTCCCCCATTGGCGCATGACCCCATCGAAATGACATAGCGAGGTTCCGCCATTTGATCGTAAACCTTCCGCAAAGCAGGAGCCATCTTATTGCATAACGTTCCCGCCACAATCATTAAATCTGCTTGACGCGGGCTGGGACGAAACACAACGCCAAAGCGATCCAAATCATAGCGAGAAGCAGCCGTTTGCATCATCTCAACCGCACAACACGCAAGACCAAAACTCATAGGCCATAAGGAGCCAGCTTGCGCCCATGCCGCCACCTCATCCAGTTTGGCTATAATAAACCCTTTTTGACTCACCTCTTCTCCAAGGCCTTCCAGTAACATATCCGGATCCATCCCTTTGGGAAGGGAGTCAAGACTATAGCCTGCTTTCGTAGCTTCTTGAGAAAGTTTCGGTTTTTTTATTCCCATTCTAAGGCTCCTTTACGCCACTCATAAACAAACCCTATTCCTAACGTCCCTAAGAAAAGCAGCATGGAGAAAAATCCAAACAATCCAATGGATTTCAAACTCACAGCCCACGGAAAAAGAAAAGCAATCTCTAAATCAAAAATGATAAATAAAATGGCAACAAGGTAAAACCGCACATCAAATTTTAGGCGTGCATCACTAAAGGCTTCAAACCCACATTCATAAGCAGAAAGCTTTTCTGCATCCGGCCTCTTTGGACCTCTCCAAAAAGATAAGAGGACGAGGAAGAGCGAAATCCCAAATGCCACCGCCATAAAAATGAAAATGTTGAAATACTCTTCAAGGTTCCCCTTTAAAGGCATGCTCATAAATTGGCTTGAAGAAAGAGTCACGATACCCACCCTGCTTTACCTTTATTCATATACTACCAAAGGGGGGGTGTTGGAAACAGTAAATCTGCACCTCTCCCCTTGCAGGAGAGGTTATTATTATCAAAGAAATTTTAGAAAAAATCAAATTTTCCGATTGGCCATATATGGACCCTAGCCAGCTTGCAAGAGAAAAAGTGAAGAGCAGATTGGAGAAACAAACATATATCCGGATCTAAGCTTAAGCGCCTAATCCCTAATGGTTTCTGTATCCTTCTTGCCCTTATCATTTTATCGGCTCTTTATAGCCGTGGCCAATCCCAGGTCTTTAAGAAGGCGATACGCTCC
>CANGTV010000012.1 GCA_947457015.1 Alphaproteobacteria bacterium
CCCCTGTTTTTGGGTCATAGGTGGTAAGAAACCCTCGGGGGGGGTACAGAAGGTAACATATGGGCACCCATAATAACTCAGGTTAATTTATTTTCTTAAATCATTATAGTCAAGGAGAGTTAAGATTTCGTAAATTTTGGCACACTACATACTGTAATTGCGCCTCCCCCCTCGGATAGGGGAGGCGCAATTACAGTATGTAGCGTGAACTTTTATTACAAATGATGTATTCTATTTTGACTCTACAATAAAAACTTAGAGTTACTCTACGATTTCTATTGAAAGTGTTCGTTTGTTATGATGCCCAGGGATAAGTTGACTTAAAAGTGAGTACGTGTCTTTAGGGGTCTCGAGGGTTATAGCATACGTTCCCACTGGTAAATCATTCCCTAGTTTAATAAAAATAGGCTCTGAAGATAGATAATCATCTTTCTTTGGACTAAGAAAAAAAACAGGATTTCCAGAAATCAAAACATCATATTCTCTCTCTCTGATCGTATAGTCAGAAAGTGGCGTTTCCTCTTTGGGGGATGGTCCCTTGATTTTCAAAGAAAGGGGAATGCGTGTTTGAGGAGGCCCAATAAGATAGAGAACAAGCGTTTCTTGTTCTGTTGACTGTTTTTTAATATACGAAAATTCTGTCTTACCCTTTTTCAATAAGATAAGTCGGCGCTTAAGATAAGATTCTGTTTCTCTTAAGAGTTGACTCATGAAAAATTTTGCAGTGGGGGGGCCATCTATAGTTAAGATATGCTTTCCAACCGACAGCGGGGGAAGTTTAATTTCTCCTTGGGTTCCGAGAATGTTTTCTTTTATGACGTTCTTTCCATCTATCTTAATCACAAGAGGCTCTGGGAGTTCTTTTGGTTTAAAATAGAGAAGTGCTGGACGAATCTCTCTCATTCCAGTAGCACCATAAAAAGAGAGTTCTCGTTTGCCTGATGTAGGGAGAGGACTATACGTTACTTGTTGTGCTTGAGGATTTTGAGGAAGCTCTAAGCTTTTAGGCATCAGACCATAAAGAAAAAGCCATTCTTCTTTTGGAATAATTTGCTTCCATTCATAAGTCCCTAAAAGTATTTTTTCATCAGTTTCCATCGGTTGAGGTTGAATAGAAAAGAGAAGTTCGCGCCCCTCTTGATTCAAGAGATTTCTGTTCAAAGGAGGTAAATAAAACCAGCTACGCCTCAAAGATTCTTCAGCAGAATCATAAAGATAGTAATCCTCTGGAATTTGATACTGACGTTCTAAGTCTTCAGGTCGATTGTAAACCATGATAAAAAAAGATGTGTTTGCTGACAACCGAACTCTTTTTACTCTTTCAGGAAGTATAAAATAGATCTTATCTGTCTCAGATATCGTTTTTGTGGGATCTTGAGTCACTCTGTTATAGAGAGAAGGAGTCAGAATTGGGCTATAGGAGCCTGATTTAAGAACCTTTCCTTTATCATCTAAAAAATCATAAAAAACTTTCCTTTCTGCCGTATTTTCCCACGGAGATGAAAGAATTTTGCACATATCAAAACGAACGGGTGTGGCCCGACCTTTTAAATGACTGATGTGATAGTCCACTGTTTTTCCTGTATCTATTAAGTAGCCTTTTACGGAGGCTGGTTTAAGAAAGATTTCCTGTCCATCATTCTTAAAAACCCGCAGAATCGCGGGCTGTTGAGTGGAGATAAATACTATTCCCTTCTTGAAAGAATGCCTCACTTCACCCTTATTATTTGTTGAAAGATTAATTTCTGTAGGCTTAACAGGTCCTTGCCCATACCATTGTAGGGAGAGAGAAAAAGAAACCCTTTTAGATGTAGCTATAGGGGGCACAAGATGAAAGCGGAGAGGCATATCATTCTCTGAGATAGGGACCGCCACGTGATGGGAAGCATCCACATAAATTCCTACAGGCATAATGGGTTTTATAAGTTCCTTACCTTCTGGTGTAACTTCATACAAGAGACGCTCTTGAAATGTCTTGTTAGGAATGCCACGTGGACCCACGGGAGCCCATAAATTCTGTACAATGTTTTTCTTTTCTTCTGAAGACAAGAGAGAGGGGCCGTAAATATTTCCTTCCGAAACATGTAATTTATCCGCAGGATTGAGATGATACCAATAACTCAGAAGATGGAGCACCAGGTTAGAAGGTTCATAAACCCGGCAATAAACTGCTTGTAAATTTTTGTCTTTTTTCAATAGACGAACACGAACAAAGGCTCCTTTTCCTCTATCTTTCCAATTGAGTAAAGTAACAAGTGGTGTTGTTGGCTGAGCATCTTGTTCTAAATAAAAAGAAGAAGAGAATGTCCCTAAGCTTTGAGAGTGGTAAAGAACTGATTGAGATTCATATGCTAAATCTCGCGTTTCAAGAATAGTTCCTGATACGTTCAAGATTTGAACTTGAATTGTATAACTCCATTTTTTGTCTGGATCCAAAGCCGTGTTCATGGGAAGGTCGGCATGGCTTGCAACTTCAGCTTTAAATGTTTGAGTTGAGAGAGGAAATAAAATCCAGTCGCTCATTGACAGCCTATAGACAGGTGCTGAGCGTGCTTGCGAGACTAGTGTAGGGAAGGTTTCTGATGCTTTTGCTGGCACCCCTGCCACGGCAACAAGGCTGAAAAAAAAAAGAAAGATCTTCATTTCTGTTCCTTTGGTGACAGTGGTACTGATCTTATCTCTAATGGAAACACTTTCTTAACTTTCTGACCCAAAACTACCAAAAAGTTTTTTTGTGACAAAGGATCAATTACATACTGTAAAGTATAAGGTTTAACTTTATCAAGAAAATCTTGAAGATAAAGAATGTCGCTATAATCTATATAATTTTGAAGAGAGGATTCAATTTTTTGAGAAGGAGTCCAATCATCTTCACTCCCTTTTTCTTGGATAATTTTTTTAATAGGTGTTTTTTGAACAGGAATCCTAAGAGCCTTCATATGAGAGAGGCGCAATAAAGCATTCTCAGGGGTACGAAAAAGAGAACGTTGGGAAGCAGATAACCATAGAATAGAGAATTCTTTGTTATAGGTTTGATTTAAATATCCAGTGTTATCAACAAAAGAAATTTTATAAGATTCTTTGCGAAGCTCTTTTACAAGCGTTTGCTGAAGGGGGGAAAGATGCGTCTCCCGCACTTCTCCACTATGAAATGCAAGAAAGATGTCTGCGTCTGCAGGGTTTCCCTTTAAAGAGATAAAGGGAGAAGAAGGGGAATAACCTCTTATAAGTACGACCATGAGTGGTGCTTCTCCAATTTCGCGCAACATAGCTTGAAAACCAACGTGGAGAAAGCTGTTTTTATTAAGAGGATTATCGAGATCAGCGCTTCCATCAAGATTAGCCTGAGGATGTGATTCTGAAAAAACAAAGGCTTTTCCCTTCATCTGAGAAAAAAGATAGAGGCCATTCTCGGCTGTGTTAATCTCAAAAAAAGGATTAGACGCTTGAAAAACATAAGGAGAAGCATTTTGAAGTCGAAAAATGAAGGTCGCTCCATAATGACGATTGGACCTCTTTTCATCTTCTGCCAGAATAAGATAAGAATTTGCCTCATCCTCAAGAAGGGAAATTGTATACCCAAATATTTTGGCAGCTCCATTGATTTCTTCTAGTTTAGGTAAGCTTATTCCTTCTTGAATGAGCAGCAGCAGAGGCGTTAAGACTCTTTTGTCAAAATGATAAAGATCATAAGTCGAAGGAGTTTTATAGCGGTTTGTACCTTTATCGGCTGCCAGAACTTTTCTCTCCGAAATAAAATCAGAAAGATATCCTCTTTTCTTTTCAACCTTTTTAGGAAAGGTTTTCTCTTCTTGTATCAAAGGAATTGAAGAAGTTAACAGTTCAGGAGATCCTTTTGTAGGAAATATTTTTGTAAAGAATTCAGGAGTGGAAAAAGTACTTAGCGCAAGAGCCGCAATCGTACCTAAGATGACGCCAACAAAAGACGTTTGAACAATGACGCTCAAAATACGGACTGGTTTTCGACTATTATACATTTTGAAAGCAATCAAACTTGAAAGTAAATACCCAAAACCATAAAAATCAAGAATGCGTAGATCTGGTATAAAAAGCATTATAGACCAGGCTAATATAAGCTTATAAAGAAAGCTAATTCCAAAAAATAAAATCGTTTCACGCGCTCTTGTTATGTTTGATGCTTCAAAAAGAGAGGTGTTTAGCAAGGATTTCGCTATAAAATAAACCAAAATGGCATCAACGAGTGTTGTAACAATACGCGTGGGAAAATACCATTCTAAAGCAAGAAGAGCTGCTACAAGAACCCCTCCGTATTCCCAGCCATACTTAAGATTCATATAAGAGGCAATCAAGACAGTTGTTAAAAGAATAATATAGGCTTTGTAGCTCGCATAAAAGCTATAAGAAAGATCGTCGTAAAGAAAGCTGATTTCAGTGATTCGAAAATTTGTCCACTCCATGAGACCATAACGAATTAAAAGGTAACTCGTTATCAAAATTATAAAAAAGGGGACAACCCCTTTCTTAAATCCCGATAGCCAGAATTTATAGGCAATGATGGGAATAATAATCAGCCCAAAGCTATGAAAATTATCCTGGTAAAAAAAGGGAATTTTATAATTTTCTTGAAGATATAGAGAGACGTTTGGTAAAAAAAGTAAATCAAAAAAAATTCTAACAATGACAGAAGCTACTAATAACGCGACAAAACACTCTCTTCCAAAGAACGAACTCCATAAGTTTAGACGTGGTCCGATTATAGAAGCCCAGTAGATTACAAAATAGGCTATAAATCCTTCGATAATATTTAATGCTGCAGAAAGAGGCTGACTTATTATCAGCGGAACTAAGTATCCTGGTACAATAAATCCCGCAAGCACCCATCCAAATCTTAAGTTATAAAAAGCCGCTACGAGAACACCAATCCCAACTGTTGTAATGATCGATCCGGAAAGCCCTCCTTCTGGAAATATCGAAAAAACGAAGTTCTCAGTCACACTCACATTCCTAAAATGATTTTTGAATAATATTTAATTTTTTCAACTCTTTTAATGCACGAGAGAAACTCACCCGGTGGCAACTTAAATCTTGATAGATTTGATGAGCTGTTTTGAGGCGCTTAAAAGAACGATTTACATCAAAAAAACGCACTATATAATCTATTAAAAATGGATATTTTTTATTTTTTATTTTTTTGTTATTATTAATTAAACTCTGAATATAGGTCTTTAAATTTTCAAGCTCATTTTTGTTCTTTTTTAAAAGTTCGGGATTGCTGAGCAAACTCTCAAGATATTCTTTAGATAATAGGCCGAATTCTGGAATTGCTAAGAAATTCCTAAATCCTTGGGCTCTCTTTTTGTCAAGAGGATTGAAAAGTAATTCTCCTGCTTGATAGCACTCTTCCCATGCTTCCCAGCAATGCACAAGTTCAAGGCCAGGCCCTTTAATATTTTGTATTCCCATAATTTTATTCACGTAAAAAGGAGGTGTGTTTTCAACAATCCATGCTGCTAATTCATCTCCAGTTAGACCGTCGTTAAATTGAAGAACAAATTTAGATAAAAACCACTCTGTCAAAATTTTTTTAAAAATTTTATTGTCTTCTTCATTATTGTGTATCAAAAAGTCATATTGTTGGACTGTTTTCACATTTTGCTTGTGAATAGAAAGCAATGCCGTTGTGTAAGCGTAGTCTTTGGATTTTAAGTAGTGCTCTAAGCTTACAAGGTTGAAAAGATCTCCTTGATAGTTTTTACATCCCATGGCCTCAAGGCGCGCTTTGAGGTCTTCTTTTGTCGTGCACATCCGAAGTTTTTTCGCAATGCCATGTAACAAATCTGAAGAAGTGTTCTCTAATAACTTTTTCCACTCTTTAATGACAAACTGCATGAATTCTTGAATATTACTGCCCACAAGAAAATGCTTATCTGCGGAAATATCATTAACAATAAGATTTGCAAAAGTTTGAGAACGACCGATGCGATCTGCCCGATTGTTAATAAATGTGGTAACCCACTCTCCAGCAGCAATAGGTTGGTTAAGTCCCACAAGATTCCAACTTTTTAAACAGCTAAATTTTTCATTAGCAGACATGCCGTTAATAAACTGTAATGATCTTGAATTAAGGGCAGCTGGAGCGTAAACTTTAAGCGCACCAATATCAGGTACGGTGTTATCTGCTATTTCTTTAAGGGCAACGACTTTTGGCATTCCAAAATCTGTAGCCATTGATAAGACAAGGGCAACATTTTGAGGATGTTCAATATAAGAAAAACGACTCATTGCATCCTTAGTTAAAAGGCCCTCTTCAAGCCAACCAACGGCTCGAAGTTGTGTATATTTTATAAAGGCATCTTCCACAAAATAGGGAAGCATTTGCTCTTCCCCTGTAATTAAGAGACTTCCAGGTTGAATAAAGTTTGTCATGGTCTGTGCTATGTTATAACCAGCAGGACCTTGTATGTCTTCGTGGTCTGGAAATGCATTTGTAATAGTTGAAATGGTATCTTGCATCCATTGCTGTTGCATAATTTTTACATAACTTCCTTTGAGCCCCATACATTCCCACAACATAACGTCAGACCCGTATTTTTCAGCAAGCACGGTCATCTGAAGCTGTTCCCAAATTGTGGCTTTATTTTCAGGCCGATAAAGGGGGATCCCCTTTATCTTTTGAAAAGGACCTGCAATTGAGATCATCGGCTCACACCCAGTTGTCTTAGAAAACAAACTAAGACCTATGCTAGACATTAATGCACTCTTAAGATGTTCTGTGCTTGACTTGCCACGTGTCCCCCATCCTCCTATTATCAAGGGTATGGATTTTCTAGCATGTTTTATAGCTTGATAAGCGCTAATGTGTTGCCATAAAAAATAAATAAAAACACTTCCACAGAAAAAAAGTAAATGTGATGTATTAATGTGATAAGGAGAGAGAATATAAGATTCTATTGTATCCCAACTTGCAAAAAAACTCGCGGCAGGGAAAAATCGGGTGATTGTATTGTCTTCTTTTAGCTGCTCTTCGTGATGACAAAAGTCAATTTTAAATCCAAGATTCTGTAAATATTTTATATAAGAGTTCGAAGGCCAGGGTCTATGGATAGTCCAATTTCTTAGATTAGCAATGGAAGAAAATTGAAAGGTAAGCACAATCTTTGCTTTTAACCTATTCCAAAGTGTAAGAGGAGGTAAAATAGAGGTGACACCTTCACTTGTATATAAACGCATCAATCTTCCTTGTTGAAGAGAGGACAACACATGATCCAATAAGGGCAAATAGGGTCGATACCCCTCTTCTTCCGGGATGTACAGGGGTTCACCCGGAACTTGTGTATTTGAGAACTCACTTAGAATGGCGGAAGGAATTTGGATTGTTCCTTTAAAAAATCTTCCTACTGTATGACTAACGGCTTGTCGTTTGTCGGTTTTGGGATGAAAAAACTCATAAAAAAAACGCCACCACCTGAATCTTAAACGTAACCCACGATATATTTTATAACCTCTCGAAGTTTTGATGAGGTCACATTCAAAATCTGCTTGTGTGACAATTGAAATAATGCGACCCAGTTCATGTTCGGTAATATTTTGATATAAGCGGGGAGAGAGGCGAATCTCTTCTCCGAGACGTATCGTTTTTAAAAAAGAGCTAATATCCTGGAGCACTTGGTACCGAGAAGCATTTTTCTTACACCACAAGAGCTCACGAGCCTGAGCTGCCCTTCGCCGTATTGAAAGCAAGTCTGCAGAGCTTGCAAGATAATCTAAAATAGGTTCAAAATTTTGTAACCAGGTAATCTCTTGAGGAGGAGTTAATTCTTTAAAACCATCTATCACACACTTCAAACACACTCTCAAAACAAAACCATCCGATTCATTTTCAATCTTAGATTTAAGATAGGTAGATCTTTCTTCAAATGATCTATCACTAACTATTTTTAAAATAGCCATAGCCCGGACCTGGGGAGAAGAATCTTCTAAAAGTTTTTTTATAATTTTAAGAGGAAGCGTAGGCATTTTTTCACAAAGAGTTTGGCGCACAAGATCGCTTGGATCACTGATGATATTTGAATAAAGAGTCGGGGTTAAAGAAAAGTCCTCTTCCTCCAAAAGAGTAACTATATGCTGACGCACAAATAGATCGGGATCAGGCTCGCCAACTTTTAGTCTGCTGGCGGCAAGTTGTCTAAAAAGAGACTGATTAAGTTGCCTTAAAATCTCAATTGCCTTGCACTGAATCCATGCGTCCTCTTCTTTAGAACTCGCCAAATGATAAAAAACTTTTTCATCAATAGAAATTTTAGAAGGACGTAGTTTGAGGATTGAGTCAAGTGCAGCAATTTTTACACGTTGGTTTCCATTGTAAGAGCAAATTAAATCTTTAAGAAAATTAATAAAGTCTCCTTGAGCTTCTAAGGACTCATTAACTAACATAAAAGTAAGGCGATCTATGATGAAGCACAAGTCTCGCTCACTTGAAGAAATCTGGTGTCGGCACTTATCTGCAATGGCTTCAAAATCAAACCATCGAGAAAATGCTTTTTTATCTTCAGCTAAGTCTTGAGGAGAGGCCCCAAGTTCCTTCGAAAACTCTAAGATAATATTTTGTTTTTCTGCCGTTGTATCTGTGCCGCTGTTCTTTTCTTCAAATTTTTTAAATAATTGCCGTTTATGCTCACTTTCTTTTTTTAGATAAAGAAGCTTTGTCCAAAGAAAATCAGTAAGGCTTGCATTACCCTGCTCTTTTTCAATTTGCTTAATAAGTCTTGAATAGGCTTGTGAAAACAAAGGTGGAAGCCCATCCTCAAGAGATGAAAGCACTTTATTCATGGGCGACTCGCTTTTTCTTGACCTATCTGAACAGGAGGAAGGCTCCGTTCTCGAATATCTCTAAATAAAATTTCCCGGGGTGAGAAATCACGGAAATCTCGACCGTTACCAAAATGCCAAGTAAAGGATAGAAGGCCTACCCATGCCTTTACGCCTGATTGATTTTTTGGAAGATTAGCATCAAAGATACGACCTACGTCAAATCGCCACTCTAGCCGTTCATGATTTCTTAGCCATTCGTTGTAGGAAATAGCAAAATTAATCGTGTGACGATTAAAACTAAGAGGCCTAATTGGATTCCTTGTTTTGTAATAATGCTTTATTCCATAATCAAGACTGAAAATAATAGGCCCTGCTAGCTGGTTAATGCCAACTCTAGAGCTAAAAAAATCAAGTTTTATAGGGTTGAGACTTGGAAGGGTAGTGCCACTTACTTGAGCCCATAGCTGGGTATCCATAAAAGGAAAGTAATTAATTTTGTACGAAAAATTTAGAGCACGTGGATGTGTAGCTAAATATTTAGTGTATACATCGGAATCTGGAACCGTTGTCAAAACAGCATTTTGATTAAAATGAAGCTTTCTACCAAGGAGAGAAACGTCCACTATCTGATTTACTTTTTCATTAAAAATAAGTTTATGACGAGCCCCTCCTTCTATAGTTCCAGAAGAGAGCAATGTGTTGTTGATATATTGAGTGTATCCCTTTCCTTCAGCCCACAAAGTGATAGGCCATGTAAGAGGAGAATATTCAATTAAACCTTCAATTCCAAAAGTAGGATCTCCGCGGCGCCTTTGACGAGATAAGGCTGTGCCCCGCCAAAAGAAACGGTTGATCTCATCAAAATAACGATAAGTTGCCCGTTCTTCTCCGTAATAATCAAGAGTGTCCGTATTTTTGTTAGGAGTTATAACGTCAAATGCTAACCGCCTATTTAAAGATGCAGTAAGACTTAAAGTGCCGTTTTCTTGTCCTCCTAAAGGAAGAACTTCTTTTCCTTTAATAGGGGGAGGCTGATCCCATCTTATAAATGAAGTAGGAACCACTTTTACTGGAACGTAATGAGCGGAGGCAGGCACTCCTGGCTTTGCAATGTTTGGAGCTCTAGAAATTCGACGATAGACGCGAAGAAGTTTTTCTTCTCCTTCTTTTTTAGGCCTAATCTCAATTTTTTGAGACCCTTCTTTTACAAAACAATCTTTGGAAATTACTTTACCATTGACCCACTCATCTATGCGTAACCACGCTGGCCCCTCAATATCTAAAATAATTGGGTCAGTTTTTGTGGCAACAAGATAATCTTTTTTCGGTTCTATAACTAAGGGTTGCCAGTTAGGCTGTGTAATTGTTTTTTCATAAAGTTTAATTTTAACGAATGTATTTGCGGTAGGATTTTCCAGGAAAAATCTTAAACTATGCTCTCCTTCAGGGATATTAATCTCCCGAGTATCGGAGCGATCTGAAGGAGTGAAATGAATAGAATTTATTTTTCCATCATCAAGCTGATACCCCCAAGAAATGTCTCTTAAATCATCTGCTAATAATTTTGCTAAAGAAGAAGTTATCTTGAGTGGGGTTGCCTCCTCATTAAAAAATTGAAATACAAGAGGAGAGGTCCCCGTAAGGACATAATCTTTTATATCTTCATCAATTAAATCTTTCCGCAAAACCAGGTCGAGCTCCTGAGGTTTCCAAGCTTCTGCTGGTGGAAGAGATCGTAACCCTG
The DNA here is from genome assembly GCA_947457015.1 of Alphaproteobacteria bacterium. Lineage (GTDB taxonomy): Bacteria > Pseudomonadota > Alphaproteobacteria > UBA9655 > UBA9655 > UBA9655. Next base: position 10,538 of record CANGTV010000012.1, read on the forward strand.
CACTGTTTTGAGGAACTTCTATAGGTGTCCATGAAGATAGCTGAGTAAAACGACTCCACAGAGGAGCAAGGGAAAGATAATGAAGATTTTCTGTCCAAAAATTTTTAGCTTCAATTAAGAGCTCTTCAGACGGGTTTTCTTCATATACTTGCAAAAGCAGAGAAAGGTGATGTGCAGCCAATTCTTCCTCAGGCAGTGTATACGGCTTTATTTTTTTGCTTCTCGAAAGTTCATCCATAACTTGTGAAAAAAGGGTAGGATTAGATACAGGCAATATTTGGTAGAGCGAAGGGTTAGCTGAGGCTGTCCTAAGATCTCCTTTTTTAGCATTATTTGATAAAACAGTAAAATCAAGAGCGTCGTCTACTTTTGTGCATTTCCGTGATCCCTCTAAAACAAGAGAAAGAGAATCATGTGTTACAGGAGGAAGTACCGTTAGAGGAAGAATTGGTCTTTGAATAAAGGGATCGACAATAATATCTACCTCTTGAGGAGTGAGCTCTATCGTATGTTCCCCTGCCCCTACAGAAATTTCATAAAGCTCAATGAGTCCTGGACGGCCTTCGTGACCAATTATCTCTAGCTCTTCAGAGGGAAAGGTGTAGGGAATTGGAAGATTAAGGGGCGTACCATTATCTTTAATCTCAATCCATCCTTTGTATGGAATCGGTGTATTTTTATCGAAGAGAACTTTTACACGAAATTGCATGCGTGCAGGGCCAATGAGCTTGAGTTGTAAGGGATTTTTAGGATGAGCAAGATAGGCAGAATCAAATCTGTCAATAACGGGGTTATAAATTGTAGTGGCTTGAAAAAATTGTTTTACAAAACTATTGGCAGACTCCCATGCATAAGGGCCTGGGTGGTCTCGTGTCCACACCATCCAATCTTCAATTGCAGCTTTACGTGTCTTTAAGTCAGGGGCATGAAGTTGGTTTTGAATAGTTAGCCCCTTTGCAAGATGATCTCGCCATTGATTTCCCTTTGATCCTGCTTTGTCAAACAGTTCAAGAGCCATCTCATAACGACCTTCACTTTGAGCGAGTTGAGCATTCCAAAAACAAGACTCGGTTTGAGTTTCTGTACTTTCACCAAGCCGTTCTCCAGTACGGGCTTTATTTTCCCTCAGAGCCGCAAAAATGAGGTTCTCGTTCGACCTTCCTCTTTTTGGGCTTACAACGTGTGCAAGATCTATAGCTATCTCTTGATGATTATCTTCAAGCAGAACATCGCTTAGGAGTTCTAATATACGTGGATCTTTTGTGCTTAGAAGACGTTCTGTTAAAACTCCCTCTAAGTTAAAATAGTCCTTCTCATTTTTTAAAAGAGTTAGGAGTTCATTAAAGGCTTGCTCTTTTAGTTCCTTATCTTCAGTTTTAAGAAAAAGAGTTCTGAGGTAGCGTTCTGTAAGGTATTTTTCTCCTAAGCTTCGAAGAGCTTGAATGCGTCCCATATGCGCTTTTCGCCAAATAACTTTATCGGATGAATAAAGAATTTCACTCCATGTTTGGAGGGCTTCTTGATATTGACTTTCTTCAAAGAATTTTTCTGCAATTTTTATGCTTTCTACAGCATCGAGCGTTTTTGTTCCTGGTTTAACAAAGATAGGGTCGGCGTCCCCAAAGCTTGCAATGAATCGTTGGTGGCGACCTGCAAGAAGGCGTAGCAGTTCTAGCCAATGATTATAAAGCTCTAAAACAGGCTGTTTGCTTTCTTCCGAAAAACCTTTAAGCTGAGCCCAAAATGTGGCGCCTCCACAAGATAATTTTTTTTCTTGGCTCTTTATAACAAAATCTAAGGCTGCAATGAAGAGTCCCTCAGGATTTTTAATACGCCTCAACTCTTCAAGCATTATGCGATGTTCTAAACGATAAGGCCTTGAAGCTTTATATTGAAGAGCAACCTCAAGAGACGGAGCATTTTTGTCTACATTCCATATTCTTACTTGTTTTGTATCTGCTAGCAAAGGTATCTCTAGACTGCTAGCACAAAGGAGAGGTCCCGGGTTTGCACGAAAATTAAAAGATCCTCCTAAAGTACTTTGGGGGTCATTTAAAAGAGCAAGCCCCATAAGACCTCGGGTAGGTTTATATGCTTCAGATGATAGGCCTTCTTGTGGAAATACAATGAGTTTGAAAGGAGCCGCATCGTTATATTGGACCCATAGTGCTTGAGGTTTTTTGAGAGCTGATTGATTTACGAGAACCCGTAAAAAAGATGGAGAACGACGTTGAGGTAGGGTGTAAACTAAGCTCTCCTCGAGAGAGGATCCGGATGAGAAAAAATAGCCTCTTAATAAATGTTTTAAAAGATCATTTTTATGAGATTCAAGCACAAAAGTTTCCTTGCCTTCATCTTTCGGATCTCTGAGATCCCAGTCTATCGCCCATACAAATTTTTGTGTTTTTTGCTCTGCTCCTTCAGTTGGCAAAAGATCTCTGTAAAACGTGAAAAGTCCCTCACTTTGATTGCGAGCTACTTCTAGATCAATACCATCGGAGCGTTTTTTAAAACGTTCATCTAACAAAAAAACACTTTGTAAGCCATCTGATTGCCAAAAATTATCTTTTCCAAGTTTAAGAGCTAGTTGCTGAAGAAAAGAAGGAGCCAAGCTATCTCGCAGATTAGGATACTTTAAGCTCTTGATTCCCTCAGTTGGAAGCTCTAATGCGCTTTTGTTTGGTGGAAGAGGACGATTTTTAAGACAAGGAGCATTTAAGGACGGAAGAGAGTAACCTGTATCTTCAAGCTTTTGAATTCTGTAAAAAATCTTTGAGTTTGAATACAGAGTGAGCGTGTGTTTGCCTTTTGGGATTTCAAGTAGACTTATATCTGGAAGAGTTAAAATATAGGGATCAAGAGTCGAATAAAATACGTGATTTTGATCCGGCTGCCCTATGTATTCAGCGGTATGATATTTTTTGTCGTCCATCAAAACATTAACGCGATACATAAAAGTATGGCCGGTATCAAGATGATCATATACATAGCGAGTTAGAAGATTGAGCCTTACTGGCCCTTCTATTTCCAATGTTGCCATTTGAGGGGGGCATAATTGATAAAACGACTCTAATAACGAAGCCTCTGGAACACCAGTTGTATGACTTAAAAGCTTCGTGAATTCTCCAGAAGTATCAAGATGAGTACGATAAGGGGCCATTTGCGCAGGGGGCTCTATTCGTGAGATAAAGAATCCTAAGGGAATACATCCTCTTTTTTTAGATTTTAATTTAACTTTTACAATCGTTGCTCCAAAATTGAGGGGATTAAGAATTAAATCTTTCCCAGACTGCACAAAAGATTGTTCTACATAAAGCCCAGAGCCATTTGACACAAATACTTCAAGATCTGAGGGGGTCAAGATTTGAGTAGGGTCATTAATTCTTAAGTGGGCTTCTTGTGTAAGACGGATGGTGACAGGCTCTTGGGCGTTAAGGTTAATGACATGAAATCCAAATTTTCTGTCATAAATTGGTTGAGGTCCGCAAATCCAAAAAGGAGGGCCATCCACATTATCCCATCGTATTTGAATAGGCTCCTGTTCTCGAAGCTTATTTTCAAGATCATCTAAAGTCGCTTGCGCTATTTGACCCGAATAAAAAAAAGGAACGACGAAAAAAGAACCAAGAAATAGGCACTTCTTCACAAAGCTGATCAAATTATTCTTTTGATAAGACGCGTTTGAAAAAATTTCAAAATTAAATTTTAATTTTAAAGACATTCTTTATTTATTTTTTTGCTTGGAAGCAGTCCATAAAGTTACGCCGAAGGACTTGGTCATTTAAAAGCCTTTCCCTAAAAGGCAGCCCCATTTCTATATGAAGGAAAAGTCCTTTTTTTGCAACCTCTCTAAATTTTTTTGCATTAATATTCTTTGTTCCTCCCAAAACATCAACGCTCTCTGGGTAAGACAGAACAACAGCCGGCTCATCTTTATACTTATCAATGCTACCCGTTGTTAAAATCGCATCGCCTATGAAGCGAGGAAGAATAAAAAGATTTGTCATGAATGTCATTTAGAGAGAAGGTTATACCAAATCGCAGCTTTCTCCTCGATTGCTTTCACAAAGTCTTCTTTGCCGCAACAATATCGTTCTATGTCATCAGGGTATTTCAAGACAAGATCTTTTTTTAACGCGGCATAAGCAAATGCTTCCTCCGAATGGGCTCTGAGATAATCCCGAAAAAGAAGGTGGCGCTGGACATCAGGATGCCCTTCTTCAAAAACATGAACGTTAAAAAGCCTTTTCCCCTCTTGGCTTTTTACAAAAAACCGTCGCCCGGGCATCCCATATTCACCCTTCGCTTCATAGCTGAGCCCCACAACTGAAGGTGTTATAAGGTCAACATCACGAATATCTTTGACCACAGGGAGCATGTCAACAATGGGTTTTGCAACAATCCCTGGAATGGACGTGCTCCCAATATGATGAATTGTAAGAAGAGTCTTTCCAAACACTCGGCTTAAAGCTTCAGCTTCCTTATTGAAAAGAACCTCCCACTGAGATGTATGGGGGAACATCTCAATCTTTTCTTTATCACGCTCCCAAATAAAAGACTCAAAGTCCGAATGAAAAAGAGAAGGATCAAAGCCAACAACCTCATAAGACGCCAGATCATGGAGCATAAAAGGATCTTTTTTTAAAATATCCTCAAATTCTCCCCGTCGGGTTAAAGGAGAGAGAATAACGCCGCCCTTGTCCGAATACATACGACCTGATGCAATAAAGACGTTCTTGGCATAGCCTTCCTTTAAAAACTCCATATGAGCGAGACGATAAGGAGCTATCTCCTCAAGGGGGACTTTATAGTGGAGAAGGGCTATGAACATACGCTTTACATTCTTCTACTTGTCATCCCCGCGCAGGCGGGGATCCATTTGCCAGAAAGCTAGACCCAGAGAGAAGTCAAGAGGTTGTTGCTACCCTATTATCTTAACACGATCTTTTATTGTCTAAGCTTCCTCTGGATCCCCGCCTACGCGGGGATGACAATGCAGAGTAAGCCTAAAACGGTCAAAAACTACCTTAAACAGACTTGATCCACTCTAAAAGAGCCGTTTTAGATTGCACGCCAACCTTCGTCCCTACCATTTTTCCATCCTTAAAAATCATCAAGGTAGGAATCGAGCGTACTCCTAAAAGGGCCGGCGTTTCAGGGTTTTCATCAATGTTTAACTTCCCAATGACAGCCGTAGCCCCAACTTCTTGAGAGAGCTCTTCCAAAACAGGACCTATCATTCGACAAGGACCACACCATTCTGCCCAAAAGTCAACAAGGACTGGACCTTTTTCATCCATCACGTCTTTTTTAAAAGAGGCATCTGTTATTTTTAAAATTTCCATGTATGTGTTCCTTATATGTAATTAGTAACTTAGACTTTCTTTATTGTAGTCCTCCGCGTCCTCTTCGTCAATTAAAGGCACAAATTTTTTCAAAAGAGCCGCCGGCAAAAGATCCAGACGCGGCCCTTCCGTCCACAAAAGCCCACATAAAATGGATCTCTCTGGATAAATTTGAGAGAGAGCCGCGTGATAAATGGCCATTTGCTTAAGGTAAGTTTGAGAGATGTCTTCTAACTTTTCAGGAACAACCCCATGGGTTTTAAAATCCACAATTAGAATGTGGTCGTCATTCACAACGAGCCGATCAATTTGTCCCGAAAGGAGGGAGTCTCCCAAATAGCCCATAAGAGGGACTTCTCCTTGTGAGGAAGGGCCAAATACATCTGGATACGCTTTTAACGTTTCCTGCACAGAGTGGATCATCCCCAAGGCCATATCTTTGGGGACCCCTTCTTTCTCTAAGTATCTAAGGGCCGTTTTTTCGCGCCTTTCTTCCTCGACATCAGGAAGTAGCTCAAGTAATTTATGAATAAGAACTCCCCTTTGAGTTCCAAACTCCCCCCACAAGGAAGGGGTCCCCTTGTCATCCTGTTCCTCTTGTGAAGGACGCAAAAGCTTTGGCGATGTTTCCAAAAGAGGCTGCGTTTGCAGCCATTGCGGCAACAGAAAGTACTGTTTTTCCTCATCTTGTACAGAAAGAATGGGACCCTCTTTAACGCTCGACAGCCGCCACCCCTCTTCAAATGGCTCACCGATTTTTTGAATCCCTTCTGTCACAAGAGAATACCAGGTTTCTTGGGCGCTTCCCTCCCATCCACATACGTAAAGTGCATCTTCTGCACGCGTAAGGGCCACATATAAAAGACGCCGATATTCTTCAAGCTGGGCATCGCGCAACTCTTCCTTCAATGCCTTGGTGAGAGGGATATCTTTATCAGAGGGGGGCACCCAAATGAGCGCGTTCTTATAAAACCCAAAGGGAGGCAGATCAAAGGGCGGCTGGGTTGTGTCCGGCAAAAAAACAATGGGGGCTTGAAGGCCTTTTGAGCCATGGACAGTCATGACACGCACCTGATTACTTTGCTCAAGATCTCGTTTGAGTTCAATCACTTCTTGAGAAATCCAATACATAAATCCCTGGAGAGAGGGCGTTTTTTCCTCTTGGAAGAGAAGACAGAGATTTAAAAACTCATCAAGAGAGTCCAGAACTTCCGCGCCTAAACGCGCCTGCCATTTTTTTCGTCCTCCAAGGGGACCTAAGATATGACTATAAAGCTCAAAGGGAGTGAGGAAATCGGTTCGTGATAAAAGATCCTTTAAGAGCGTGATGACGTCTCCAAATAGCGGGTTATTTAAAAGCCGCTGCCACAAAGACGTCTGCCCCCGATCATAGGCCAAGGCAAAGAGATCTTCCTCTGAAAGGTCAAAGAGAGGCCCCTTTAAAATCGTTGCCAGTGTAAGGTCGTCCTCAGGAAGCAATAAAAATTCCCCGATCTTGAGAAGATCTTGCACTCCTATTCCTTCGAGCAACCAAAGTCGATCTATTCCTGCCACAGGAATATTATGCTCTTTAAGTGCCCGAATCAGGGTGTCCACAAAAGCCGTTCTACGGCGTACAAGAATAAGGATATCCCCAGGAGACACGGGCCGCGGCAATGGACCTTTCCCTAAAATCCAACCTTGAATAGTTTGCGCCATAAGCTGAGCTAAGCGCTTTTGAGGAGAGTCTTGTGGAGACTGAACAAGAGGGGGTTGCCAGGACTCCAAGGGGGGATCCTCTTCTTTCGTGAGAAGAGGCCAGACTTCCACATGACCAGGCATTTCTTTACGAAAAGGCAAATGATTGGGAAACGCAGGAAAGACTGCATCCACCAGCGCAAGAATTTCTGGCGTTGAACGAAAAGAGACATTCAGATCAATATCTTTCCATATTTTTCCTGAATTCTGCGCAAAGGTTCGAAGATCTTGCTGCATTTGCGTAAACACAACCGGATCTGCCCCTTGAAAGCTGTAAATGGATTGCTTTTCATCTCCCACAATAAAAAGAGTACGATTACGCGCGTCTTCCGCCGCATTCGCGTAAAATTCTTCTGCAATAGCTCGTACAACCTGCCATTGCATGGGGCTCGTATCTTGCGCTTCATCCACAAGGATATGATCAAGGCCACCATCGAGCTTATAAAGAACCCAATGGCATCCTGGATTTTTCAGCAACGCAACGGTTTTAAGAATCAAATCGTCATAATCTAAAAGCGACTGAGATTGCTTAAGGTCTGCATAAGCCTTAAGAAAAGCTCGGCTATAATCTGCAAAAGCCTCAGATATCCTCATCACTTCAAGAGTCTTTTCTCGTTCAACCCATGCTTCCAAGCGGTGTGCTTCTTCTTCCAGCAGCTCCTTAAAATTAGGATAAGCCACCGCCAACTTTTGAGTCAAAAGGCGGGCTCTTTTTTCTCCTTTCTGGGTAAGAAAAAGGGAAAGATACTCTTCATACCGTAGTTCTCTCTCTTCTTGAGAGGCTGAAAGAAACTGGGCAAGGCCATTTCCCCGTTCCTGATCCGTTGGGCTTCCTTGTTGAAAAAGGGGAAGGATTTTTTTGAGAGCAGCTTCTGGAATATAAACACTATCATGCTGAACATGTTTCGGCATCTCGTCACCCAAGAGATCCCAAAACACGTTCGGGATGACAGAAGAGGAGAGCCCCTCAAAATCCACCCTCTCTTGTAAAATAAAGGCGTTTATCTCTTTAAAGGCCGCCTCACTAAAGTGCAGCACAAGATCTTGAAAAATGGGATCTTCTGCGACCGTATAAAAAGCCTTTTTTATAAGGCCCTTCTGCTCCGCATCATCCGCCACGTTAAAAAAGGGAGAAAGCCCCGCTTCCAAGGGAAATCTCTTTAAAAGAGATTGGCAGAAACTATGAATTGTCTGAATCTTGAGTCCCCCAGGCGTATCAAGGGTAAGACCAAAAAGTGTTCGAGCACGCACAAAAGCTTCAGAAGAAGACGGCGTCCCTCGCAGAGATTCCAAGGACTTTTGCAGCTCATGATCAGGCAAAATGGCCCACTCTCCCAAGCGCGCCCGCAGCCGCCCTTCCATTTCTGCAGCAGCTGCTTTCGTAAACGTCAAGCATAAGATCCGTTCAGGCGCACACCCTTCCAGAAGAAGGTTGAGCACCCGATCCGTTAAGACCTTCGTTTTTCCAGAGCCGGCAGAAGCTGCAACCCACGCAGAATGGGTGGGATTGGCGGCCAGGCGCTGAGAAGAAGCGGCTATTTGATGGGGCATAACTCTATTTTTTTAAAAGGCCTAAAGGAACCGATTCCATGTGAGCATTGATAACAGAAATGATGTTTTGGTCTAAGTTTATTTCTTTTTTCATTTGAGCCCAAACTTGTCTTGTGGAGTCAGTGGTTTCTTTAACCACATTTAACACTAGATGGCTTGGAAGTTTTGCTTTTTCTAATAAAATCTTAAAAAGTGCCTCATCACATAAGTGCATGTGCCTCTCCTTAGATAAGGTTAGAGCAAGATTATCTCCAGGAATGTAAGGAATTGTAGAGAGAAAATCGTATGCTGGGGACAAAACTGGATTATATCCATCTGGGTAAAGAAAGGACCAGTTTTTTAGGTGCATATCACCATTTCCAATTAAAATACTAAATACCAAGCGTCGAATATATTCCGTTAGCCCTTTTTCTCCACAGAGAGTCCACACCATGTTTGCAATGTTGGTATAACTTACTTTCTCATATTTTTTTTCAGGAAAAAGCCCATACACTTGGGCAAAATCCTCCATATGAATACGTGTGTGATCAGGCCCTCTGTCAAAGCGCTTCACTGCTAATGCAAGTTTTCCTTGAAAAGAACCAAGAGAAGGCAGTCCTTCAATCTCTTCAAGAGGAATTAACCGAAATTCAGGAACCTCAATACCCACCTTTTTTGCCAAAGATAACATAGCATACTCATTCTCAGGCACTTCGGGGAAATTGAGAGAAGGAAGTTTAAGAATCCATGTTCCTCCTCTTCCCGAAGCAGGAATCGTCATTCCTCTTTTGCGATTGATCAAAGCAGAGAATTTCAACTGTATTCCCGCCAATGAAAATCGAAAGGGTCCCTCTTCTGGCGGAAGATCTTGAAAGATAACATCAGTCTCTCTTTTTTGAGAGTCACTTGTTGAGGAGCGAATAACAACAGCTCCAGGGAGATCTTCACCAAGGGCTTCAATCAAATCAAATTCTCGTTGAGGACTGATTTGATTCTTAAGGGCGAGGTATTTTCTTAAATGTCCTTCCGGCAAAAGATTAGAAAAAAAGGGATGAATTCGTGTTCGAATAGGCCGCCACTGTGTTATAATTTGTCCCGTCATTGCCATAAAGCTTTGGCTAAGCGTCAAACGATGGGAAGATGTGATGTACTCTTCTTCAAAAGAAAAAAGGGTGTTTTCTCCCGGAAGCAAAGTGATTTGTCCAATACGTTGTCCGTGAAGAATAACATCAAGCGCTCTTATCATGATCTAGTCCTCTTCATCCGGTTTCCAGAGCGGCTCCAACTCAATATCTTTTTTCCCTTCTATAATCGCCATAAGAAGAGAATAATGTTCACGAGGAATCACCACAACCTCATGGTCAAGTATACGCGCCATTTCCAGTAAAGTTGAGACTCTTATATCAACTTTTCCTTGTTCAATACTCGAAATATGACTTTGAGGAAGGCCAACACTACGTGCTAAGGTAGATTGGGTTATACCTTTCTTTTTCCTAGCGTCCAGCAATTGTTTAATTAAGTCGTCCATAAAAAAATTATCTACAATAATATATATTTATATATAAATATATATTATAACATATAACCTTCTTTGTCTATAGAAGCTTTTGACCCAAAGCAACTCGTGCCAAGTGAGCATAATCATTATATTTCAACGACTTTGCTAACAAAGGACGCGCAGGATACGGCGTTGTTTCAGTGTCAAACAAAAGAATCATTCGCTGAAGCCCTTCAAGTGCTTTCAAGGAAAGATCATGCGGATCTCCAGGGACGGTTTTAATAACTCCCCCTTCCTTGCCTCCCTTAAGCCACCAAAATTGCAAGCTTTCAAGGACTGTGGAAGCAATTCCCTCAAACCCTTGATGAAGAGCGATAGCACCTTCCAAAGGCAATTGCGGAGAAAAGCCTAAGATGACGTCTTGGTGAGTCGGAGGCATACCCGTTTTATAGTCGATAATTCGCATCCTTCCATCAGGGAGAAGGTCGATCCGATCCGCTTTTGCGACACACTCAAAAGGACCTTGAGGGGTGCACAGCGTCACCTTTCCCCTTACTTCTGTAAACGTCTTCGTTCCGGGAAGACGCGTCATCCTTTCTGTCTCAATGAACCATTTGGCAAGGTGGTAAAAGCGTGGCTTCCAAAAAAGACGAATGGAAGGATCTTCCTCATAAGCATCAAAAAGAGTTTTTCCAATAAACAGAAGACTCTCTAAAGCATGGCTGTGATGAGGATCGGGACACACCTTAAAAAACTGATCTAAAGCTGTATGAATTAGTGTTCCTCGCTCAGCTGCATCAACTTGAGCATTCAAAGGGTCCAAAGCAGACAAGGATAAAATTGACCGTGCATAAAGAGCATAGGGATCCCGCATCCACGTTTCAATTTGCGTTACCGAAAGGCGCCGAGGCCGTGTCCCCACAGGCGGCCTCGGCAAGGGTGCCTCCACAGGTTCAGAGTTTTCTGGTTGATCGAGGTGATGGACCCAGTCTAAAATACGGGGTTCTTGAGGAAGAGAGCGACCCCAGGCTTTTAAATATACCTCAAGACGCTCCAACCAACGGCAAGCCAACGTAGGCGTTCCATTTACCTTTATAGCACGGGTCAAATATACTTCTGGGCTTGAAAAAGCTTGGCTAAAGTCATGCGCTGAAAGACCAATTCGCCTTTCAGGAGGCGGAAAACCCATGTCGTGACGCATAGACCTATTAAGCCACGGGTCCATGTCAATCTCGGGCGGCCACGTTCCTTCATTAAGGCCGCCTAAGATCATCACGTCAGCAGAAAAAAGTCGCGCTTCAATCGGCCCAAGGATAGAGAGGCGCGGGTGCTTTTGAGCTCGCACCCGCAGACTTTGACCGCGAAAAAGCTCCTCAAGCAGTATAGAATAGTCCTCAAAAGAAAGAGAAGGAAAGTCGGCAGCAGCCTCTTCAAGAGTCTCAAAAAAAACTCTCGCAGCCTCTCCTGCCGCTTCTTTCCAAAGGTGACACCCACCTTGATCATCCGTGGAAAGAGCTTCTGCCCTTTGGCGATGGGCTTGGAGAATTTCTTTAAATGCGTATTTATTTTTGTTGTCCACGCTCCCCCCTTTGTCATCCCCGCGCAGGCGGGGATCCAGACAACACATGGAACGCACCAGTTGTGCCAAGTTTTCCTGGATCCCCGCCTGCGCGGGGATGACAGAGGGGGCGGGAACGATAGATGAGGCGTAAACGGCACTTTTAGTGTTCTGCCATTCGCTCAACACCTTCTTCTCAAACTGACGCACTTCGCCGCGTATCGCTCCCGCTGCCTGTCCCATACGGCAAAGAGGATGTTTAAGAAGGGCCAGAAGCGCCACCTGATCTCCAAGACCCGCCATATAATCGGCGCACAATTTCAAAAAAACACCCGGAGGAGTTTGATTGAGAGCCTCTCCAGAAGAGCTATCGATCTCCACTCCCCAGCGTCTTAGCTCTACCTTCACCCGCTCAACAAGTCTTAAGTCGGATGTCACAAGGGCCACCCGTTGATGAGGACTCTCCAGCTGCTGTCGTAATAAAACAGCAATAGCAAGGGCTTCCTCCTGGGGAGACGCACAGGGAATAAAAGAAACCCCCTCCAGCGCTTTTTCAGGAAATTGACCTTGACAAGAAAAAGAAGGTTTTAAAGCTTGCGCCAAAAGCCCTGCTCGCGGATGACTTTCCACCCCCACAGCCCCTGGCCAAAGAGAAACATCCTGAGGCTTAAGGCCCACCTTCTGCAAAAAGCGCGTGGGGGCATACTGAGGATGACAAGGGGATAACCCCTCCACCTCTTCTTCCCTTAAGGACATATCAAGGCCTGGCAAAATCACTTGTCCTTGCGGAAGGGCTGCGATTGCCTGAAGAAGACGCGCTGTTGCCGGCATGGTTCCTGTGGATCCTGCCCCTATAATAGGATGAGAGGGAGGCTCTTTCTCCCACCGAGCAATCAAAAGATCAACCAACTGATGGTGACGAGGGTAAGGGTCCATAACTCCTCTCTCCTCTAGAATCTGAGGCCAATGAGAGGTAATGATTTCTAGAAAATCTAAGGTGATCTGCCAGTGACTGGCAAACTCGGAAGGGACAAGATGGATCAACCCCTCCCACGGAACATTTTCAATAGCCGCTTGATCCATAAGCCCCACAAGGCTTTTTGCAAGCTTAAAAGAGAGCGACGGGGAAGACGGTAGCCCTGTCTTTTTTGTGTAATCTTCAATAAGGTTTGTCAAAAGTCCAAGGCGTTTAAAGGGAGAGATTACAGGTTTTAGATCAAGCTCATCTTGAGGAGAACCAAGCCATTCCTCGTCCTCATCCAAATCTCCCAAAGGAGACAGTTTTGGAAGCAATAAACACCTCCCCTCCCCTTGGCGTATTAAGGCCCTCTTCAGCTCGATACAGGCGCGCCGCGTGGGAAGAAAAATTTCCATCTGACTGAGGCGAAAAGGATCCTGCTCCCCCTCCCTCAAAAGCCCTCTAGCAAGGGCCTCGAGAAAGGAACATCCTGAGGGAATGGCAAAAATAGGGGGGGGGTTGGATATTAACAAGGGATTGTCTATACCTCCCCTTCCTCCAAAGGCCTTGCTTCATCCACCAACATAATGGGCACGCCATCGCGAATAGGATAGGCAAGTTTTGCATGAAGACTGATGAGCTCTTGTGTGTCCTTATCATACTGGAGAGGACCTTTTGTGAGAGGACATACAAGCATTTCAAAAAGCCTCGGATTTAAGGAAACGGCTCCGTTTTTTTTCATGTCATTCCTCTTTAGTGTAGACTTGGCCGCCGTCCTTGAAAAGGAGAATGCGCCATTTCCATTAAAGCGATCATCATATCACATCTTTCAGACAAGGACGGGGTTTCTAAAAGCGCTTGTTTTTCAATAGGCTCAAAGGGGCATGCCATGGTGAGAGAATTCAGGATAAGATCATCACTTGCGTGATCGATTTCATCCCAGTTGGCTGAGATGTCTTGATCGTCTAAATAGTCCTTTAAAAGCCCTAAAAGTCGCGGGCGATTGACCAACGGATCAACAGAAGAGTTCTCTAAATCTTGCTCATATCCCCCGTAACTAACACGTGCTTTTTTGATGAAACCCTCAAATACTTCATTAACATTAAAGCGACATAGCCCTCCAAGGACAATAAAAACTCGGGGCCCATCTTGGAAGTTAATGATGCGTCCGACACATCCTTTTTGAAAATGGCCCCCCTCTGGATTGGGTTGAATAATCCCCAGAAGACGATGGCCTTCTTGGAGAGCATAGTCCACAATGGCTTTTTCTTCTATGCCTTGAACCATCAACGGTAGCTGAGCCCGGGGCAACAAAACTGTCCCTTCAGCTGCATACAAAGGAAGAATTTCAGGAAGATCTTCAAATTTCATAAACAACACCCTTTTGGTAAGGAAGTAATACAAGGGAATTGCGAAGTTCAAAATCCAACTTTGTCATCCCCGACTTAAAAGTTCTTGCCCTCGACTTGATCGGGGGCTTAGACCTTTTTGATCGGGGATGACAAATGGGGGATAATCTGCAAGTCCCTCATAAGTCTCATAGGAAATGTTTACAATGATCTGCGCGTCCTGTCACCCTTGAAGTCACGGAGATAAGTTTTTAACTCTGAACGCCTTGACTTTCTCGCGGGGTGTGTTTTGGTTTTAAAGATTTTTATTAAGGAAGAGTGAGGGCACTTAAATTTACAAAAAGTAAATTTCTATTGACCCCTGCCTCCTCTCTCGGCAAAGTGCACACATAGATGAGAGCTCTTTTTCAACAATGATTCGTTTTTTTACCTGGATATTTGCCCTTATTTTCACCCTAGGCCTCTTGGGAAGCTTGGGCGTGCTTACAGTTTTGTACTATTTTGGCTGCGGCCTGCCTGATTATGAACAACTGGCCAGCTATGAACCCCCCGTTGTTAGCCGTCTCTATGCAAGCGACGGACGTCTTTTTGCAGAATACGCCACACAAAAGCGGGTTTTTGTTCCCATCGAAGCTATTCCCAAGCGTGTCATTCAAACATTTTTAGCTGCTGAAGATAAGAATTTTTATGAGCATCCTGGCCTTGATTTTTTTGGAATTATGCGCGCCGCCATTGTCAATTTAAGCCAGATGGGCAGCAACAAACGCCCTATGGGAGCCTCCACCATTACTCAGCAGGTGGCCAAAAATTTGCTTCTCTCCAGTATTTCAACCCATGCGTCTTTTGAGAGAAAAATTAAAGAAGCGATCCTTGCGTTTCGTATTGAGAATGCCCTGACGAAAGATCGCATCTTGGAACTTTACCTGAATGAGATTTATTTAGGCGCTAGTTCCTATGGAATTACAGCCGCTGCCCTTAATTATTTTAATAAATCCTTGAGTGAGCTTTCCATTGCTGAGGTAGCGTTTTTGGCAGGCCTTCCCAAAGCTCCCAGTAAATATAATCCTAAGACGAACTATGAAGCAGCGAAGGCCCGCCGCGATTGGGTGATTACACGGATGTATGAAGAGCGGGTCATTAGCTGGGATGAGGCCTTTACCGCAAAAGCAGATCCTCTCGTCTTCAAGCGCCCGGACCCCACCCGTGTGGTTAAAGCTGATAATTTTGCGGAAGAAGTCCGTCGTCATGTCATTGCCAAATATGGAGAATCCTCCCTTTATCAAGGGGGGCTTACAATTCGAACCACTCTTGACCCTCGCCTTCAAAAAATAGCCGACTGGGCGTTGCGCAAAGGACTCATCGCTTATGATCGTCGTCATGGGTGGCGCGGCGCCTTTCAGCATGTAGAACTCAAAGATACAAACAAAGAAACATGGACGGCTCACCTTGATACCATTACTCCTCCTCCGGGGAGTGGGGGATGGCAAGTGGCTATGGTCCTAAAGTTAAAGGGAAATGAAGTAAACATAGGCCTTAAGTCAGGAGAGGAAGGCGTCATTCCTTTCTCTGAACTTACATGGGCCCGTGAAGCCTTGCCCCCGCCTAAGCCTTCTCCAGATAAAGATCCTCCTCGGGCGAATCTTGGACCGCCCATCCAACATCCTAAGGATGTGCTTAAGGTAGGAGATGTGATTCTTGCTGAGCCTCTTCAAGACAAAGAGGGGGTGTATAGTTTACAGCAAATCCCTGGTGTGAATGGTGGGCTTATCGCTATGGACCCTCATACGGGTCGCGTGCTGGCTATGGCTGGAGGGTTCAGTTTTGAAGCCAGTCAGTTTAACAGAACGTCCCAAGCTCTCCGTCAAACGGGCTCTGCGATTAAGCCCTTTGTTTATTTGGCGGCCATGGAACGCGGATTTTCCCCCGCAACCATTGTCTCTGACTCGCCTATCTCCATCGTCATGGGACGCGGCCTTGGCGTTTATGCCCCTAAGAATATGACCTCCAATTATTATGGAGCCGTTCCTTTGCGGATCGGACTGCAAAAATCGCTCAACATGATGACCATTCGGTTGGTTCACCAGTATGTGGGCATGAATCCAGTTGCAAAAGTAATTGAAAAATTTGGCATTATTGATCGTGTCCCGATGCAGCTCGCCATGGCCTTAGGGGCTGGAGAAACAACGCTTTTACGCCTTGGAACGGCGTACGCCATGCTGGCCAATGGTGGCAAAAAGCTTGAGCCCACCCTTATCGACCGCATTCAAGATCGCCATGGAAAGACAATTTTTGCAGCTGACACACGGATTTGCAAAAGCTGCAAGGCGCCTTCCTGGGCTGGCCAACCCGTTCCCGTTATTGAAGACCTCCGCGAACAAATGGCTGACCCTCGCAGCATTTACCAAATTACCTCTATGTTGGAGGGAGCTGTGCGGGCAGGCTCTGCCAGAAAAGCACAAGTCTTAGAGAAAATTGTCGCCATAAAAACAGGAACGACCAACGAAGAGCGCGATGCGTGGACCTTTGCCTATACTCCTGACATTGTGGTGGGAACCTATGTGGGCTATGACAACCCTCAACCCTTGGGACATATGGAAGGAGGATCTGCCGTGGCCCTTCCTCTTATTGTGGACTTTTTGGGCAAAGCTCTGAAGGATATTGCCAGCAAGCCTTTCAAAATGCCTCATGGTATGAAGCTTGTCCGCATGAAAGAGATGACCGGACAGATGGCAAAGGGAGGCGGAGCTGGTATTATTTATGAAGCGCTGAAAGAGAATCAATCTCTTCGCCGCGTAGCGTCTGAGTCATCTGACAGCTCTCCACAAGACAGATCTTATGAAAACCCCTGGCGAAGAGTTACGCATCCTTCCTCCTCTCAGCCTCCCTCAGCTCCTTTGACAGGAACGGGCGGGTTGTATTAATATCTCTTTAATTAACAAGAAGAAATCCCATGCGCGCTGAAATTGAAACTCTCGTCTCTGAAATTGAGGAGGCCCTTGGCCTCCTCAGGAGGCATCTTTGACTGGGATAAATCCCAACAACGCCTTGCTGATTTAGAAGCAGATGTGCAAAGCCCCACCCTGTGGGATGATCCGGGGCGCGCGCAAACTCTTCTGAAAGAGAGGGACCAGCTTACTGGAGCCCTTGGACGCCTCCAAAAGATTGATCAGGATTTAAAAGATGCTCTTGAGCTCTTAGAGTTGGGAGAGGCCGAAAAGGACCAAGATCTTCAAGAAGCTGGCGAAAAAGACATCACCGCCCTCCACCAAAAAATTCAACGACTCCGTCTTGAAAGCCTGTTATCTGGCGAAGCAGACGCCAATAATTGCTTTGTGGAAATTCATGCAGGAGCTGGTGGTACGGAAGCTCAAGATTGGGCCTTAATGCTTGTACGTATGTACAACCGCTGGGCTGAAGCAAAAGGATATAAGCTTGAATGGATCGAAGAAAGCCCCGGCGATGAGGCTGGCCTTAAATCAGCATCTTTCAAGGTTATCTCCCATAAGGATGCCGATCACCCTTACGGATGGCTCAAAGGAGAAAGCGGCGTGCACCGTCTCGTGCGCATTTCTCCCTTTGATTCAAATGCCCGTCGGCATACGAGCTTTGCTTCTGTTTGGGTATACCCAGAGGTGGATGATAAAATTGATATTCAAGTGGAAGAAAAAGACCTCAGAGTTGACACCTACCGCGCTTCTGGTGCTGGAGGGCAGCATGTGAACAAAACGGATAGTGCAATTCGCATTACTCACCTTCCCACAGGCGTTGTGGTTCAATGCCAAAATGATCGCTCCCAGCATCGTAACCGCGCCCAAGCCATGAGCATGCTTAAAGCACGCCTTTATGAGCTTGAGCTCAAAAAACGAGAAGAAGCCGCTCAAGCCTCTGAAGCTAACAAAGCGGAAATAGGGTGGGGACACCAAATCCGCTCGTATGTTCTTCAACCCTACCAAATGGTGAAGGATTTAAGGACGCATGTGGAAAAAGGAAACGCTCACGGCGTCTTAGAAGGCGATATCGATGCTTTTCTTGAAGCCACGTTAGCGCAAAAAATTAAAGCGTAAATGAGCTGTGCAACATCCACGCAGCTTTTTGCAGAAACGTTGCTTTTTCCGTCATCATATTAGCCGTTACAAGATCACCCTGTTTTTCTGCAAAAGCAGCCATGTCGAGGTCTTTTTGAGCAAGAGCCAGATAGTCATCTCTTAGGTTTTTCACCATAAGGTGGTCAACAGGAGTGGCGTCAGCTTCCTTAATAGAAGCATTTTTCAAAAGATCATTATAGCTTTGTGGTATCTTCCCTCCAAGCGCCCGAATACGTTCTGCAATCTCATCCAGCGACTCCCATAAAGGCTGATAAAACGTTTCAAACATAAGGTGAAGACTATAAAAATGAGGTCCCTCCACATTCCAATGGAATCCATGTGTTTTATAATAAACAACGGACGTATCTGCAAAAACAGCGGTTAAAGCTGCTACGAGTTCAGAATTTTCTCTGCCAGATTGATACATAGCTATTGGATCCTCTTCTCAATGTATAATGATGTTTATTTTTACAGAAAAACATTAATAATTCGTTTAAAAAAAATGCATTATTGGTCGACAGTCTATTGAGAGACTCTTCAAATTCTAAACACATCTCAAGGATTTTATATTTTTATAATACAATAAATTTTAGGAAAGGTAATTTTTTTAATTGGCAATTTTAAAATTGTATCTTCCGCTTCCCAGATCCAGCATCCTACTCATAGCTCTTTTTACTGCTTTCGAAGGCTTGACTGTTCAGAAATATTCTTATTGACACTTTTTATCGAGAATGACTATAAAAGTTTAAATACTTTAAAAACACGCGTATAACATAGGAATATATTATGCTATTAAAAAATCATCTTACTAGAAAGAAACCATTCTCTTTCTCAACGTCCTTAATTTTATTATTCTTTGCATTTTTCTTTGTATCACAAAATATAGATCTTCATGCATTTGAAACTTCAGAGGAAGAGGCTCTTTACAACAATGGAGTAAAGTATCGGGATGATAAAAATTTTGTTCAGGCAAAGGAATGCTTTTTGCCTCTCGCGGAAAAAGGAAATGTAAAAGCCGCGCATAATCTTGCCATGTGTTTTTATAGGACGAGTGTCGGAAATATTAATGCCGAAACGACAGCTTACGTATGGTTCAAGCGTGCTGCAAAGCGCGGATTTGAGCCTTCCCAAAGAAATGTGCGTAACTTGAATCTTTTCGATATACTCTTACATGATGATTCTTTTATTAGTGTAGCCTCGTTTCTTGGCCTTCATGACCTCTCTCATTTGGGGAGAAGGTCAAAAAGAGCTTATGGAATTGTTAGAAAGCTTCTGGCAGAAACGAATTTCTTAACTTCGCCCCATGGATACGCGGTCAACTTTCGTTCAAGAGTCGGGAATCTTCGGTTCGAGCCCCAACCCCAAGAGGTTAGATTACAGCCCCTTGCAAAGGTAGAAAATGGGTCTGTTGTACGCTTTTCTGATCCTGAAAATTTAAGAGCAACTGTTGGACGCGAACGACCCTTCCTCTTTCAAGCTAAGGATTATGTATATTTTGTTTGTGATCCTTCAGTAGCACATGGTGAAGAACGAGTTCCCCAAGGAGGACAAATACAAAGAAGTTATTTTATAAATGTTGTTGCAGATAACCCTGTAAAGATAAGCGGTCAAGTAACACTTCCTCTCGGCATGAGTCTGCCTCATCAATCCGATTTTACCGATCTTGTAGCGCAAGGAAAGGCCTTGAGTTCTACTTATAAGGAAGGGCACACCCTAGCCACTCTCCTTGAAACATTTGATGAGGAACTATATAGAAGGACGGGGGAAGCTTCCATGCTCTTAGAAGAGTATGAAAGAGCCGAGAGACAATTAGACCTTACATCCTTTAGACTTATTGCGAATCCTCCCCCAAGGGTCTTGAAAAGAGCTCTCATTACTGCCGGACATCCCATTGTTTGTGTTGCAAAATCAATCACAGACCTAAACTCATTACTGGCAAAATTTTCACTCTTTTCACCACGTCCTATATGCTACGTCAATCCAAGGGATGATAAGCCAGGCGTCTATTGTAGGGGACCTTTATCTCTAGTCAATCAGGTTGAAGTTTTTGCGGAAGGGTATCTTACCATAACAGGTAACGTGAATCTTCCTAACCATGACCTTGTGATAAATGCCCGAAATGGTGTAAACCTTGGCGCATCAATTAAAGCAAAAAATCTTTTAATGTGAGATGGAGTATAAATCTATAGCTTGCTATTGTTGCAGCCCATCGGAATTTGTTGGGCCATTTGACATAAGATGCTCTACGAGATGAACCTCAAATAAAATACCCCGCGGCCAAGCCGACGGGGTATTTAGCATATAGAAGCTGGATTATGTTGCGCCGCAAGCGGCGGGAAATACAAACCGGAGTGATTTAATATTACTGAGATTGAGATATAAAATTCAGGCCAAATACATCTTCTCCTATTGTCCCTCAGCTTCTTTCTGAGAGCCTTGATCATGACGGGCTTCTTCTACCTCTCGCCCAAGAAAGTAGCTGATGACTGTTCGAATGCCGACAATAGTTGCAAGCACAAGAAGATCTTCGCGTGTAGGTTGAATGAAGGTATGAATGATATCGGCCGCAATCATAAACTCCAGGCCAAACAGAATGTAGGTTCCTAAAATGGCTCTGATTTTATTAGCTTCTATAAGAAAAAAAGTAGAGCTATGACGATGAAGCTTCATGCGGATAAACCCTATTGAGGCCACAACAAATCCCCAAATGACGATCATAACCCCAACCAGATTAATACCGGTCACAATGCTGGTTAAGAGGGTATAAAATATGATTTTAATGTCCATGAAGACGTCTCCCTTTTTCCTAAAAGAATACCACACAACAAGACAGGCTTCGAGGCTTTAAATCTGTTTTACCTGAGCTTTGGATAAGGAACAAATTTTTTCCTTGTCATCCTTGACCGAGAAACGCTAAATTTTTCTTATCCAAAGCTCAGGTTATTGAGAAAAAACAACTCACTCTCCCGCCGCCTTGAGCCACTCCTCTTCCGTCAGAATGGAAACGCCAAGAACTTTGGCGGCTTTGCCCTTGGATCCTGGATCCTCCCCTACAATCACATAGTCTGTTTTGGCCGACACGGAACTCGCCACCTTAGCCCCCAACGCTTCAGCCCGTACTTTTGCTTCGGCGCGCGTCATATGCTCAAGAGTGCCTGTAAAAACAATTGTTTTATTCGCAAATAGGCTCGAACTTGTGGCACGTGGTTTTTCATCCCCAACGGTGACCTCTTTTAAAAGAGACGTCAGAATCTCCCGATTGTGCGGCTCATCAAAAAAAGCAATCAGATCTGCCGATACACTGGGACCTACGCCATCAATCGCCATAAGATCCGTGTAGGCCTCGCCTCCCGGCGTTTTTGCCTCCCGCATGGCGGCCTGCCATCTTTCATAGGACACATAGTGCCGCGCTAAAAGTTTAGCTGTGGCTTGACCTACTTGAGGAATGCCCAGAGCATAAATAAAACGATGGAGCGAGATTTTTCGCCGCGCTGAAATGGCCTTAAACAAGTTTTTTGCAGAAAGATCCCCCCATCCCTCTCGATTACGCAAGGGAGTCAAACTCTGGCGGTCCCGCTCTTCTAAAGTAAAAATATCAGCCGGAGACTGGATCAATCCTTCTTGATAAAAAGCCTCCACATGTTTCGATCCAAACCCTTCAATATCAAAAGCATCTCGTGAGACAAAATGGCGCAACCGCAGCGCTGCTTGAGCGCCACAGACAAGCCCCCCTATGCATTTCCGCACAACTTCTTCCGGCAAGCGAACAGCGTGAGAGCCACAAACAGGACACGTATGAGGAAAAGAAAAGGGGTGTGAATCAGAAGCTCTCTTTTCTTCAATAACGCGCACAATTTGAGGGATAACATCCCCTGCGCGCTGAATCACAACCGTATCGCCCACACGCACATCTTTGCGCGCAATCTCATCCTCATTATGAAGACTGGCGCGAGACACCACCACGCCTCCTACGGTTACAGGGCGCAGGATGGCAACAGGCGTAAGGGCCCCTGTGCGTCCTACTTGGATCAAGATATCATTGAGGCGGGTTTGCGCTTGTTCTGCAGGGAATTTGTGGGCCAAGGCCCAGCGCGGGGCACGGGTTGAAGATCCCATGCGGGTTTGCCAATCGATACGATTCACCTTATAAACAATGCCATCAATATCGTAAGGAAGAGTGGCCCGTTTGCTTTCCAACTCATGGTAGTAAGCAAGCACGTCGTCTACAGTGGTGCATAGCTTAGCAAGTGGATTGACCACAAACCCCCACTGTTTAAGTTTTTCCAAAAATTCCCAATGGGTTTGAACATTAAAAGGGGCATACTCATCACACCCATAAGCAAAAAACTTAAGCGGTCGCTTTGCCGTCACACTTGCATCCAATTGACGCACAGATCCTGCGGCTGCATTGCGGGGATTGGCAAAAAGAGGCTGTCCCTGGGCTTCCCGCTCCTGATTCATGACCAGAAAATCCTCGTGACGCATATAAACTTCTCCCCGAATTTCTGTAATACCGGGGAAGTCTTTAGCCTCAATCTGAGCAGGAATGTCCTTCAGTGTCTTCAAGTTTTCGGTGATGTCTTCTCCCTCCACCCCATCCCCACGGGTCGCCCCTAAGACAAACCGATTCTTGTGATATTCAAGAGTTGCAGAGAGCCCATCAATTTTAGGCTCTGCCACAAGGTCAATCGGCGTTTCAGAAGGAATATTTAAGAACCGCCGAATGCGCTCCATAAAGTCATACACATCTTGGTCGTTAAAACCATTATCAAGAGAGAGCATTTCTTTGCGATGGTGAACTTTTTTAAAAGGTCCTAAGAGAGGGGCTCCCACCCGTAAGCTGGGACTATCTTCACGACCAAGATGAGGAAATTGCTTTTCAATCGCTTCATTGCGCAAACGTAAGGCATCGTAATCCGCATCACTGATTTCAGGCTGATCTTCAAGATAATAAAGGCGATCGTGGTAAGCTATAAGTTCTGCCAGACGGCGAAGTTCTTCTTTGGCTTCTTCTTCTGTGAGTTTTTCTATGGGCATTGCCGAAGTATATAAAATTCACACACCATTAACAATCTAACATTTCCTCTTTTCTGTGGTAAACTCCCCACAGAAAGGGGGGCTCATGTGGGCTGATGTTATTGATCTGCGAGATTTTTATGCGACTCGCTTAGGACATGTAGCGCGTCGGATGATTCGCCGCAGAATTCGTGAGTTCTGGCCTGATGTAAAAGGGAAAAATATGATGGCCCTTGGCTATCCCACCCCTTATTTAAGATATTATCGAGAAGAAGCAAAGCGTCTTGTGGCCTTAATGCCCGCCGAGCAAGGCGCCCTTTCCTGGTCCCACACAACACCAAATATAGCTGTACTAACAGAAGAAACTCTCCTGCCTCTCGCAGACAAATCCGTTGATTTCGCGCTTATTGTTCACGCCCTTGAGTTCACCTCTCATCCTCGTGAGATGATTCGAGAAGCCTGGCGCGTTCTGGCAGATGGAGGGCGTCTATTGATCATTGTTCCCAATCGAACAGGTCTTTGGGCTCGAAAGGACAAAACGCCTTTTGCCCAAGGTCACACCTATAGCCTGTCTCAACTTACAAAATTTCTCGAAGAAAACACCTTTACCCCCCTCCGTGTAGAGCACGCTCTTTACATCCCTCCCTCTCAATTGCGGTTTTTCTTAAGCACAGCCACCGCATGGGAGAAAATGGGACATCAATGGTTTCGTAGTTTCTCAGGGGTTCTTCTTCTTGAAGCTTCAAAACAAATCTATGCCGGAAGTGTCGTAAAAGAACTGGCTTGGGAAGGAAAACTAGGACTTACCAAGAAATTAGTGGTTCCGCTGAATAATTAAAGGTGGACAAGGTAGGGACTTAAAAAAACTTCAAAATTCACCCGGTCTTTCTTGAATTTTTCAAACAATGAATCTATATAAGTAATGCCTCTAATTAATATTTGAGTATTTTTATGCTGAGTTCTTTTTTCAATTCTTATGTTTCTAGCTCTTGCTTAGTTCTTACTTTACTTATGGCGTCACATGCAATGGCTGTAAGATATGATAAAGAGGGAAACCTTCTCGCAGAAGAGTCGGATTGTAAGGAGAATGGGTCTCGTTTGATACCTCGCCCCAGCTCGCCTTCCAGAGAAAGTGAAAGATCTAACGCTCCCTATTCCTCTGGGGCTGCTGCGGCTGCAGCCGGAGCTCCCGCTGAAGACCCAGAGGGTCTGAGCGCGGTTCCTTTGATTTGGGAGGCTGTTCCGGGAATTCAGAATGTGATAGCGAGAGGGCCAGAAGGAATCACTGTTGTCACAGATAAAAATGGGCGCACCCACCAGTTAAGAAGTCAAAACTTTCCCGTTCAAGGCGGTCAAATCATCCGCATTCCTTTTCATATTACTGTAGAAAAAGGGGGAAGAATATCCTTCGGTCTCTTAGGGTATGGAGAAGAGCGCATTCTTGGTGAAGGAAATCATAACGGCTTCTATGAAGGACGAGTTCCTCATGAATCAAGAGAGACGAGTTTGATTTTCCGTAATTATCCTTTGGGTGGTTCGGGTCACTCTACCTTTACGATAAAAAAAGCCCATCTTGAACTCCTCGATCAACCAATGGCAGTGGCAAGAGCTGCGCCGCGGCAGATAGAGGGTGTTCCGCCACTTCCTCTTGCAGCCCCTCAGGTAAGTACCCTCCCTTCTCAAGCCAATCCAAAAAATGACCAGGATGATGAGAAAGCGCCAGTAGTTCCTCATCTCGCCTTTTCTAAAGAGTGGGACGCTCTCCAACATTCACCTTTTAGACGACTTCCAACCCCCTTACTTGAAAGAATAATCATCCGATGCCGCCCCCACACCACAAATCTTCCCCTGGTGTGTCAGAAGTTTAGCTTGGCTTTTAAAAGTGAAGGTCATTGGGGAGCTTTTATAAGCAACGCTGGCTTAAAACCTCGATATGATGAGTTAAGAGTTCTCAATCCCGGCCTTACAGCCTTTAGATTTTGCTCCATAGCGTGCCCTAATGAGTGGGTCGCCCAAAAGGCCTTTCTTGAGTATCAGTTGGAGAGAGATCAGCAGAATGGCAAGGCCATAGTTCAACTTGTTACCATAAGAGATGATCAAAATAATGCTGTGATTCAAAAGGTAGAGGCTGAATTTCTTTTACAAAAATTTAAGGTGCACCTCGAGGGAAGTTGGGAGGGTCTTCTGCTGTCTGAGCACACCCGAGTTTCTCCTGAGATGCTAGCTCAAGCAAGACTATACAGAGCCCGGATGCTATGTTGGAAGTGGACACAGAATGTAGACCCTCAGCTTTTCGAACGTTTGGCTCAAGTAAGCCAGGACAAGACGCTTCCCGAATGGATGCGTGCTGCGGCTAATTTCTACAGAGGGGCGCTGCGCGCTCTGAATCAAATCGACGACAACATAAACATAGAGGATGGGGAAGCCTTTAGGCTTCTCACTGAAGCTAGCGAAAATGAAGTGCTCCCCCAATGGATGCGGGATGAGGCTAATTTCCACAGAGGTGTGATGTGCGTTCAGAGTCGAATCAACACAATAGATTATGGGGAAGCCTTTAGGCTCCTCACTGAAACTAGCGCAAACGAAGCACTCCCCCAATGGATGCGGGATGAGGCTAATTTCCACA
>CANGTV010000013.1 GCA_947457015.1 Alphaproteobacteria bacterium
AAATAGGCTCATCTTCACGAAGGGCTCCCAAGGCTACTTTTGCTTTAAAATTCGCCGGATAATTCTTTCGAACTCTACTCATCTTAAATGATCCTTTCTCATTTTGATGTGTAGTTTAACTCACTGTACAGTTTCTTAGGACCACCTCTCTAACCCTTGATTACCCCTTCCCATACACCTCTTGGGCGCGTTTTTCAAAAGCAGTTAACATCTTATCAAAAGCACCCTCAAACACCATCTGAGTGGCGCTTTGAAAAAAGCTATTCTTAAATTGAAAATCAATGAAGAAGTCAACGTTTGTTCCAGAGTCTGCCCCTGCTTTAAAAACCCAGTGATTATTTAAATGATGAAAAGGACCCGTGATATATTCCACATCAATACGTGTTTTTGGTGTTAAGTGAACCTTTGAGCGAAACGTTTCTCGAAAAAATTTATAGCCCACAATAAGATCAACCACTAAATCTTTTTCAGACCTTGAAAGAACGCGAACCCCTAAACACCAGGGTAAAAATTCGGGGTATTTTTCCACGTCTGCTACCAAATCATAGAGCTGATCCGGACGATATGGCAAAAAATGAGTGTGAAGGCGCGTTCCCATTTAAACGGCCTTTTCAGCCAATTGTGCCTCTCGCGCCGCTCTCAACCGCAGAAAGTCATCCCCCGCATGATAGGACGAGCGCGTTAAAGGGGAGGCCGCCACCATCAAAAACCCCTTTCCTTTTGCCATACGCGCATAATCTTCAAATTCTTCTGGCGTCACAAACCGATCAACGAGGTGGTGTTTTGGAGTAGGCTGAAGGTATTGGCCAATCGTCATAAAATCAACGGAAGCCGCTCTTAAATCATCCATGACTTGATAAACCTCTCCTTTATCTTCTCCAAGACCTACCATGATTCCCGATTTTGTGAAGATTGAGGGGTCCAGATCCTTAACGGTTTGCAATAAGCGTAAAGAATGAAAATATCGAGCTCCTGGACGCACCTCCGCATAAAGACGTGGAACTGTCTCTAAGTTATGGTTAAACACATCAGGGCGCGCCTTGACCACAATCTCAATCGCTCCTTCTTTTCGTAGAAAATCAGGTGTGAGTACTTCAATCGTTGTGTGAGGAGCATGAGCCCGAATCGCCTGAATTGTGCTTGCAAAATGGTGTGCTCCGCCATCTTCCAGATCATCCCGATCCACAGAGGTCACAACGATATGATGGAGACCCATCTCTGCAATAGCTTGCCCTACCCTCTCCGGCTCATGAGGGTCAAGAAGGTCAGGTCGCCCCGTTGCAATATTACAAAACCGACAGGCGCGCGTGCACACACTGCCTAAAATCATCACCGTCGCATGCTTTTTAGCCCAGCATTCCCCAATATTGGGGCAAGCGGCTTCTTCACACACCGTGTTCAGTTTTTGACGACGCATCAAGTCCCGTGTTTCTTGGTATTCCTTCGAAACAGGCGCCTTCACACGAATCCAGTCAGGTTTTTTTAAACGCGTTTCCACAACCATCAATCCTTTATTATGCAACCACTTTACGCATTTTAAAGGCTGTACGTAAAGGGTGGAGTACAGGTGCTTGAGTTTGGCATAAAGGAAGGATTATCTGATTATTCATTTTAGGGGAGCGGCTCAAAGAAATCAAATTTTCCGATTGGCCATTTGACCACCTGACGTTTTTTATTTTCTTACCATTCTGGTGTCATCCCCGCGCAGGCGGGGATCCAGAGAAACATTAGAGTTTGAGGGTGTTTGAAATAATTAAGAGAAAAAAATTCAATAGAGATTTAATTTTTAAAAAATTTTTTTATTTCAGATTATTACTGGATCCCCGCCTACGCGGGGATGAAAATGGAGGATCTGTAGGTAAGTCCATACTTTCAACTTAGATAGGTATCTAATAAAAAAAGCTAAGCTTTCTGCTCATTAAGCAAAAAACTTAGCTTTTATAGTCTTAAAGACTAAAACTATCGAGCCCAGCGTGGATCTTGTGGCTTTTTGTTCTCGTCCTTGCGAGCTTCACGTGCTCTTTCATCTTCACGTGTTCTCTCTCCCTCACGAGCTTTTTCACCCTCACGAGCTTTTTCAGCTTTACGTGGGTCTTGTTGAGACTTACGTGGATCTTGTGGCTTTCTTGGATCATTTGACTTAGGCATAAGTTTATCCTCCGGTTTATATATGGCGCATTCAGTTGCACATATTTTTCATATTACAATAATAAATATTAATTTATTGTAAATTTACATTTTTTTATAATAAAAAATTATACAATTATTAATATGATAAGGATTTTTTTATTTTTGTTGAAATGATCTAATTGCCCATTTGACGAAGGAGCTGGTAAATGGCACAAATAAGAATACCAATTTTTTATTTACAGTGATGCCATGACCCAAGACTACCGTCCCACTATCTTTCTTCCCCAAACGGATTTTCCCATGAAGGGAGATTTGCCGCACAAGGAACCTGAGATCCTTAAACGATGGGAGTCCATCGACCTTTATAACTTAATGCAAAAAAAGGCGGAAGGGCGTGATCTCTTTGTTATTCATGATGGCCCCCCTTACGCTAATGGGCACATTCATTTAGGCCACGCGCTCAACCATATTTTGAAAGATATTATTAATAAATCCCAATACAAGCTGGGCAAATCCACTCCTTTTGTGCCGGGATGGGACTGTCATGGCCTTCCTATTGAAGCCAAAATTGAAGAAAAATACCGTGAGCAGGGTGTTAAACGAGAGGATGTCCCTCTCCCTCAATTCCGTAAAGATTGTATGGCCTTTGCCGAACACTGGATCAAGGTTCAAATAGAAGATTTCAAGCGCTTAGGCATGGCCGCTGACTGGGCCCATGCCTATACCACTATGGCTCCTGAATCGGAAGCTGAAATCATCCGTCTTTTGGGAATTTTCCTCATGAATGGAAGCCTTTATCGAGGTGTCAAACCAGTCATGTGGTCTGTTGTTGAAAAAACAGCCCTTGCAGAAGCGGAAGTAGAGCATCACGACCATGAATCTCTCTCCATTTATGTCCGTTTTCCCATTTATAAAAGCCCTCTCCCCGCTTTAAGAGGAGCAAGTGCGGTCATCTGGACCACAACCCCCTGGACATTACCCGGAAACCGCGCCA
Source organism: Alphaproteobacteria bacterium (assembly GCA_947457015.1). Lineage (GTDB taxonomy): Bacteria > Pseudomonadota > Alphaproteobacteria > UBA9655 > UBA9655 > UBA9655. Next base: position 3,125 of record CANGTV010000013.1, read on the forward strand.
TCGCCTATGGAAAAGAGCTGGAGTATGTCGCTTTACGCGTTGAACAAACAACAGAAGATTCCCTGGCCCGCGTGAGCGAAGTTATCCTCATTGCTAAAGACCTGCAGGAAACCGTAGAAGCTGCGCTCGGCATTGTGCAAAGCACATCCCTCGAAACCTTAAAGGGGGCGGAGCTCAACGGCACCCATGCTCATCATCCTTTCCGAGGAAAAGGCTATGATTTTGATGTACCCCTTCTCCCTGGCGATCATGTCACCCTTGACGCAGGAACAGGCCTTGTGCACACCGCCCCTGGCCATGGAATTGAAGACTTTGCTGTGGGAAAGGAATTTGATCTTGAAGTCCCTGAAACCGTCAATGAGGAAGGACTTTATTATGACCATATTCCCCTTTTTGCCGGGAAGCATGTGTATAAGGTCGGCCCTGAAATTGTGGAAAAATTAGAAGAAAAAGAAGCTCTTTTAAAACAAGGAAAGATTATTCACAGTTATCCCCATTCCTGGCGATCCAAAAAGCCCCTTATTTATCGGACGACCCCTCAATGGTTTATAAGCCTTGAGAAAAAGAATTTACGAAAACAAGCGCTTGAGGCTATTGAGACGGTTCGTTGGATCCCTTCTATTGCAAAAAACCGCCTTAAATCCATGATTGAAAATCGTCCCGACTGGTGTGTCTCTCGCCAGCGAGCATGGGGCACTCCCATCACCCTTTTCATTCACAAAGAAACAGGGGACGTCCTCAGAGAGTTTGACGTTATGGATCGCATTGTAAAGGCTGTCCGGGAGGAAGGATCTAATGTGTGGTACACGGCTGATCCTGCACGCTTCTTAGGCCCTAAACACAACCCTGCAGACTATGAACAAATCCAGGATACGCTGGATGTGTGGTTTGATGCGGCTTCTACTCAAAGCTTTGTTCTCCGCCTTCGCCCTGGCTTAAAGTGGCCAGCAGACCTTTATTTAGAAGGATCCGACCAACATCGCGGATGGTTTCAAACGTCCCTTCTCGTTGCCTGTGGAACTCATCATGGCGCCCCTTACAAACAAGTCATGACACATGGTTTTATCGTCGATGAAGAGGGGCGTAAAATGTCCAAATCTCGTGGAGATGCGGTTTCTCCTCAAACGATTACCAGCACCATGGGCGCTGATATTCTCCGCTTGTGGGTTGTGGGAAGTGATTATTATGAGGATCTTAGAGTAAGCCCAGAGATTTTAAAGCGCCAACAAGATATTTATCGGCGCTATCGCAATACTTTACGGTATTTGTTGGGGGCCCTTGCAGAATTTTCTGAAGACGAGAAAATTGATTATGATCAGATGCCTGAACTTGAACAGTGGGTTCTCCATCGCCTTTATGAACTTGATCAAAAGGTCCGTGACGCGTGTACGAGTTATGATTTTCAAGCGCTTTATATGGAAATTCACAATTTTTGCGCTGTTGACCTGTCAGCCTTTTATTTCGATATTCGGAAGGATTCTCTCTACTGTGATCATGCGTCTGACTCAAAGCGCCGCGCAACCCGGACGGTCATGGACGTAATCTTTGAGTGTCTTACAAAATGGCTGGCTCCTGTCTTATGTTTTACCGCTGAAGAGGCCTGGCTTTCTCGTTACCCAAGCAAGGACGGGAGCATCCACCTTGAAACCTTTCCTGCCCTTCCTTTCGCCTGGAACAACCCAAAGGTAGCTGAAAAATTTGAGGGATTACGCAATATCCGTAAAGTGATGACGGGTGCTTTAGAAGTGGCACGCGCTTCGAAGCAGATTGGATCGAGCCTGCAAGCGAGTGTAGAAATCTCTCTTGACCCTTCTCTCATGCCTTTTATTCATGAGGTGGACTTGGCCGAGCTCTCCATCACATCTGGCGTTACGGTACAGAAGTTCCCGCTTTCAAAAGAAGCTTTCACCTTGGATGATGTTCCTGGCGTTGGTGTCACCGTCCATCTTGCCTCTGGAGAGAAGTGTGCCCGTTGTTGGAAAGTCTTGCCCGAAGTCGAGAATCGAGATCTGTGCCACCGTTGTGAAGATGTGGTGGGGAAAGTGTATGCAGCAGAATGAATCGCGTGTTTTCATTTGCCCCACACGTATCATCCCCGCTTTCGCAGGAGTCCAGAAAAATCTTAGGATTTGATCGTGTTAGGGAATTGGAAAATTATTTCCCGATTTGTCATCCCCGACTTAAAAGTTCTTGATTTTCAAAGCAAATCTTAGAACTTTTTGATCGGGGATCTCTTAGAAGCAAAGAAGTGTCCCAACAAGATCCCCGATGAAGAAATGCTAATGTTTTCTTAATGAAAACAAAGCATTTCTAGCTCGGGGATGACAAAGATATGGTGAATTTTGCAATTTTCTCTATTATTATCTTCTCCATTCTAACATAGTATGCGAGGAAGATCATCAGGAGAGCTTTATGAAGCTAAGCGTATATTTGCAATTGCAAGTAAACCTTCTCTTGATGCGGAGCAACGTCATGCCTCAAAAAACGCGATCGTAAGAGAAGCTCTAGAAGAGTGGCTCGCCCATCATTTGCCTTCCGTCAAGCTGGCCTCCATACTTTTTTGATTTTCAAGCTTTAAAAGAGACTCAAGATTTTTGTTCCTATAGGGATGACTTAACAACAAAATATTAAAAGCAGAGACACATAAAAATGAAAAAAGAAACCTTACACTTACAAGAAAAAAAATTAATCGGGATTACTACCCGCACAAGCTATCAAAATGAGATCAATCCCACTACAGCCAAGATAAGCCCCTGTGTTGCTCGCTTTTTTCAAGAGCAAATTCCAAGTAAAATTCCTAACCTTAAAAACCCGTCCGTGATATTTTCTGCTTTTACAGATTATGACAGTGATTACAAAGGGGAATGTGCGGGTGACTATAAGGGAGAGTACACCTATTTTATCGGCCAGGAAGTCACCTCTATTGAGGCCATTCCAGAGGGGTTGCACCCTTTGATTATTCCTCCCCAAATTTATGTAAAATTTACAACAGATCCAGCTCCTATTCCTCAGGTTATCATCAACGCCTGGCAGAAAATTTGGAAGATGTCTGTCGATGACTTAGGGGGAGAACGCACCTACAAGGTTGACTTTGAGATACATGATGAGCGGGCCCGCGATCCTCAACAGGCTATTATTGACCTTTACATTGGGATTATGTGATAGCGTCTCAGCTCTCCACATAGCATTTTAAATTATAGAAAAATCTAATAATATACGATTGGAGCTTATAGAGACACTTCTTGACAACAGAAAATACATTGTCATCGCTACCTAATAAGTGATTCGTCTGATTAATCTCAGACGTTCCGTATTGTTGGTGTACTAAACGTGGGTTCTCAATGCCTGTAAATTTCAATCCAAATTCCCATCCTCTTGTCATATAATGATCTATGGGCATTTTTATTGGCAACGCTTTTTCCAATAATTTTACAGCGGCGTCTCTATTAAGAATATACGCGCCCGTGTGAGAAATTTCGGTTAAATAAACAACTAACTTTTGGCCATCCTGAAAAGTTTTGATCGTTAAGGGAGTCCCACTATGAGATATCTCAAAACTAGAGATATCCCACTCTTTACCGTTTTTTGTCAGATCATTAATCACTGTTCGAAGTTTCGGAGGATCAAAATTTACGTCATCTTCAAAAACAACCGCATATTCGAAAGGAGATTCTAAAAAAGCTTTCCAGGCTTTAATATGGCTAAGTGAGCACCCAATGGTCCCTTTTTTAGGAAAATGACTCAGAAACTCTCGATAAGTCTGCATATCTACGGCTACGTTTATTTCTGCATCTGACAAAGCCTTTCCCTCAACCGCAGATATTCTTTCCACAGGAATCCCAAGAAGATCAACATTTGGCTTAACATACGCATAGCGTTCTTTCGAACGATCCAAATTGATGATATACGCAATCGCCCCCCCCTGGTGGCGATTGATGGAGCTAGATAAATCTTTTCCTTTCACTGCTGGGTCCGTGTCTAAAACAAAATACCCTACAGGATAGACCAACGCCAAGAATACAAGTATTATTAAAAATCTAATACTTTTTATTAATATTTTTTTTGCCATAGATTTATACTCATTCAACTTGAAAACGTGGACTTTTGTTGCAATTCTTCCATTGTCATCCCCGCGAAGGCGGGGATCCAAGAAACATGTCATCCCGGACTTGATCCGGGACCGAGACTAAAGGTTCAGCATGACAGCGGTTGCTCTGGATCTCCGCCTTCGCGGGGATGACAATGGCGAGTTTAACTTAAAAAAATCATATGAACTAGAGCACATCACTCAACAAACATAAACAAAAAATTATGTTTATTTAGGAAGATAGCTTTACAAGCTTGTGCACCTTGCTCTTAAGCAATCCTTGAGATATATCTTCGTTGAATTCTTAACATGACAAGGATAACGTAGAGTATGACTTTGCCCCCGACTCCCTGCACACGTCTTTTCTATGCCTTCCTCATCATCCTTTTAGTGGTTGCAGCAGATCAGGCCTCAAAAGCCTGGATTCTTTATGACATCATGAATCCACCGTCCATTCTTCCTCTCTTTCCTTTTCTTGACATTGTCTTAACCTGGAACCCAGGAGTCGGGTTTGGTCTTTTTAAAGCGCACTCTCTTTGGGGGAGTATCGCTCTTATCTTTCTAGCGGTAAGTATTTCCATAGGTCTTGCGATCTGGTTATGGCGAACGCATGATAAACTTTTACTCCTGAGCCTCAGCATGATTATCGGAGGAGCTATTGGGAATACCATTGATCGCTTACGATTTGGCGCCGTCCTTGATTTTATCTACGTTCACGTTTACATTTTTGGTTACCATTTTCCCGCGTTCAATATAGCAGATAGTGCTATTACCGTAGGAGCTGCTATTTTACTTTTAGAAGGTTATGTGAGGAATAAAAAATGACCCTATCCACCCGCCTTATCACCATTAGTCTTGTCTCCAGCTGCGTTTTACTTCATGGCTGCCAATCTGTTAAAAGGACCTTAGGCATGGAGCGCGCTGCTCCAGATGAGTTTGCAGTAGAACCCTGCTCTCAACCTCTTGATATGCCACCAGACTTCTTTGTTCTTCCCGTTCCACGGCCTGGGACTCTTCCTCCCCAGGAAGTAAAAGCCATGCAAGCTAAAAGGGAAAAGCTTCTTGGTGGAAGAGCCGCCCAGGGAACGTTAAGCCCTGGCCAAAAAGCTCTTCTCAACAAGGCAGGCACTGAAGAAGGACAAGCTAAGGTTCGCAGTCAAATTGACGAAGAATCACGTATTGAGTCTCTTAATGGCAATCCTCTCCTTAAAACATTAGGTATTAAACAACCAAAGGGAGAGGCCGTTAATCCTGCTGAAGAAGCAGCAGCTCTTCAAGAAAAAGGAATTTCACGAGCTCCTCTGATAGAAGTCAATAATCTACCCGCAGATACGGACTGATGAGCGTATACCCCTAGAAAAATATTGTGAAATATCATCGTTCTTTTGCTATTTTTTGCCTTGCTCTTATCCTTGGGCTTTTGAGCCTTGGCACGTGGCAACTGCATAGAAAGGAAGAGAAAGAGATTCTCCTGAAGGCTCTCTCAAAAGCTTATGAGGAGCCTTCTCAAAATGTGGACGAGGTTAAAGTCCCGGCTCTTTTTCAACCCCTCTTTGTAAAAGGGCATTTTCTTACCCATAAAACTATTTTTTTATCTGCAAAAACTCATCAAGGAAGAGTTGGCGTTTACGTTCTGGATGTTTTTCAAACTCAAGGGGGTCAATTTCTTTTAGTTCAGCGAGGATGGTCACAAGCCACAAAAACATCTCCTCCTCCCTTAGACACCTTAACCGTTGAGGGAATAGCAAGGATTCCCTCTCCGCCCACTTATTTTCAACCTAAAAACACCCCACCCACCTATTTTTGGATAGACCTCAAAGCGCTTTCCCATGAGCTGGGGGTTCCTCTTCTGCCTTACTATATTGTTTCAAAAACATCTTATGATCCGCAAATTTTACCAACAGATCCGATCCCCCTCCCTTCCAATAACCACCTTCAATACGCCATAACATGGTATTTCCTTGCTTTTTCCCTCCTATTTGTGCTTTTCTATAATAGAAAAAATTTTTTACAAAAGGAACGCCCGTGACAGTTCGTACAACAACCCTTCCAAATGGACTCCGTATTGCAACAGATGATGTCCCTAGCGTTGCCACTGCTACCCTGGGACTATGGGTTGAGGTGGGAGCACGTCACGAACCTTCAGAAGTTAACGGGATATCCCACTTTTTAGAGCATATGGCCTTTAAAGGCACCACAACACGCTCGGCCAAGCAGATCGCAGAAGAAATTGAAAACGTCGGGGGTCATTTGAATGCCTACACTTCAAGAGAAAACACAGCCTATCATGCCCGCGTTTTACAAGAAAATGTCCCCCTCGCCTTAGAGCTTATTGCGGATATTATCCAAAATTCTACCTTTGAAGCCCCAGAAGTGTCGCGTGAGAGAAATGTCATTCTACAAGAAATTGGACAAGCTCTTGATACGCCTGATGACATCGTATTTGATTACTTCCAAGAAACGGCATTCCCTCATCATCCCCTAGGCCGTCCTATCCTTGGACGCCCAGAGATCATCCATAAAATTTCTGGGGAAGATTTAAAAACCTATATGGGACGTGAGTACACAGCTTCTCGAATGGTTTTTGCCGCAGCAGGTGCCGTCAACCACGATCAAATCGTTGATCTTTGCCAAAAATACTTTTCGAACCTTTCCCAACATTCAGTAAACGGCTATGAAAAAGCTACTTATCACGGAGGGCATTTTTACGAAAAGAAAGAGCTTGAACAAGTACATCTTTTAATAGGCTTTGAATCCTGCCCCTATGGTCATCCTGATTATTACCCCTTGTCTGTTTTCTCAACCCTTTTAGGGGGCGGCATGTCATCGCGTCTTTTTCAAGAGGTGCGGGAAAAACGTGGTCTTGTCTATTCTATCTCCTCGTTTAACTCTGTTTTCCGAGACACAGGTGTCTTTGGTATTTATGCAGGCACGGGAGAGTCTAAAGTTCAAGAGCTTATCCCCACAGTCAAAGATGTTTTTGAAGACTTCTCTAAGACACTCGAAGAGAAGGAAATTGATCGAAGCAAAGCGCAGTTAAAAGCAGGACTCCTTATGGCCCTTGAGAAAACATCTACACGCTGCGAACAATTGGCTCAACACATGATGATCTATAAGCGCCTCATTCCTTACCAGGAAATCATTGACAATGTGAGCGCAGTGACCCGAGAGGACCTTATTTCTGTGGCAAATCGTCTCATGCAGAAAAAGACTACTTTTGCCAGTATCGGCCCTGGGGAAGATATAGGGTGGTGAGGTCTGAACTCATGCTCTCCCAAACTCTTCCGAAAGAGATTCAGGAACAATACCAAGTTTTTCCATAGACTTTTCCCATTTCTTGTCGATGGGCATTTTAAAAAGAATGTCCGTATCAGCTTCTACCTGAAGCCATCGACTGCTATGAAGCTCAGCATCAAGCTGTCCCGCTTCCCATCCCACATACCCCATCACAAGCAGGCAGTCTGTGGGGCCATTCCCTTCCGCAATAGATTGAAGAACATCTATGGTTGCCGTTAAGGCAACATGCTGAGCTAAAAGAACCGTACCAGGATGAGTAAAATCGTCCGAATGGAGAACAAAGCCTCGCCCCGTATCAAGCGGCCCCCCAAAAAAAATGGGTAAATCTCGCTTGATAGCGTCTCTAGGTAAGTTAAGATACTCTAGGAGGCCTTTAAGGGTGAAATCTCCCAAATGCTTATTAATAATAAGGCCCATAGCTCCATTCGCATCATGCCCACAAATATAAATAACCACTTTTTCAAAGCGTGGATCTTGCATGTGCGGCATAGCCAATAGAAATTGGCCCGTTATATATCCCAAAAGTTCTTGTGTTGGTTCGTTTTTTTCTGTCATGTTCTGGTTATGCCACACCTTATGCTAAAAGTTTGTTAACTTTTTTACCAATCCATGTCTTTTTTTTCCCGCCGAAAGTTTCAAGGCCGTCTTTGACTCAAAAGACGCCACCGTCAGGGTTAAAAGTGCATCTTTAATCGGAACATCATTCAGACGCGCTCCTCCCGCTTCAATCAGACGTCGCGCTTCGCCTTTAGACGCAGTAAGACCTAAACGATGAAAAACATCAAGAATGGACATCCCTTTTTCAAGCTCTCCCTCAGACAGAGAGAGAGTCGGAAGAGACGCCTCCTCAAGATTCGCTCCCGAAGATTCAAAAAGCTTTTGAGCCGTCGCCCGCGCCTCTTTGACGGCTTCTTCTCCATGAATAAAAGCCGTCGCTGCATCGGCTAAAATCTTTTTAGCCTCATTAATTTCAGCACCTTCTAAGGCTTCAAGGCGTTTGATTTCATCAAGAGAAAGGGTTGTGAAAAGCCTTAAAAAGCGCCCCACATCTTGATCTTCTGTATTCCGCCAAAATTGCCAATAATCATAAGGAGAGAGGAGATCCGCATTTAACCAAATGGCTCCTTGGGAGGTTTTTCCCATCTTAGCACCACTTGAGGTTGTAATAAGGGGAGTTGTCAGCCCAAAAACTGTTTTATGAGCCACCCGCCGCACCAACTCCACTCCATTAATAATGTTGCCCCATTGATCTGAGCCCCCAATCTGAAGAAGGCAGCCATAGCGCTTATAAAGTTCCAGAAAATCATAGGCCTGAAGGAGCATATAGTTAAATTCAAGAAAGGTCATGGGGTGCTCTCGCTCAAGACGCAACCGGACGCTCTCAAAACTCAACATGCGATTAATGGTAAAGTGAGTCCCATACTCTCTGAGAAAGGTTGAATAGTTCAAGGTATCAAGCCAGTCCGCATTATTAAGCAAAATAGCATCCTTTGGCCCCTTCCCAAAGGCAATGGCTCTCTCAAAAACTTTAGAAAGACTTTTAATATTTTCTTGAATCTCATTGTCATTCAACAGCTTGCGAGATTCATCTTTCCCTGTGGGATCGCCAATCTTAGTCGTCCCCCCCCCTATCAACACAAGAGGATGATTTCCTGTTTTCTGAAGCCAATACAGCACCATAATTTGGATTAAGCTTCCCACATGAAAACTAGTTGCCGTTGCATCAAACCCGATATAAGCGGCAACAGATCCTTCCCCCATGCACGCATCCAGCGCTTCCAGATCCGTTGCTTGATGAATAAAGCCTCGGTCATTCAAAATGGTGAGGAATTCAGACTTCACGATAGTTCACTTTCTTTAAAAGGCTTTCCCATAACCATCGTATACACAGCTTCAGCAATATTTGACGACTGGTCTCCAATCCGCTCTATATTTTTAGCGGCAAACAACAAATGGGTGGAGGGGCTAATGTTTTGAGGGGATGCGATCATGATATCAAAAAGCTGAAGGAGATAAGCGTTATACTGCTCATCCACTTCACGATCCATATGCCACACACGCAGCGCCAAATTCACATCATAAGTAGCAAAGGCAAGAAGTGCTTTTTTAAGCATTTCCGTAGGCTTTTTTACGAGAGAGGAAAGATCCTCCATAAGCAACGAAGGGGGGTAGTCCGTTAACATGAGAGTCCGTTTTGCAATATTACTTGCGTAATCAGCAATGCGCTCCACCTGATTCGCTATTTTGAGCGCTGCTACAACAGTTCGAAGGTCAGACGCAACGGGTTGGCGAAGCGCGAGAATCCGAATAGAAAGCTCGTCAATCCTTGTTTCCAGGTGATTAATCTCATAATCATGCTCAATGACTCCATGCGCAAGCTTTTCATCGCGTCCTACAAGGGAGTCCATGGCTTTCTGAATTTGTTCAAGGGTGAGCTCTCCCATCTGGTGAATAAGACGATGGAGAGTTTCTAGTTCCTCATCATAAGCTTTAACGATATGCTGATTCATCCGTAGCGTCCTGTAATATATCCTTGTGTTTTCTCATCTTGGGGCATCGTAAAGAGAGCCCCTGTTTCTCCTGTCTCCACAAGATAACCACTATGAAAAAAGGCTGTTTGTTGAGAGACACGAGCGGCTTGTTGAAGGTTATGCGTTACAATAATAAGTGTAAACTTTTCCCTCAATTCATCAATAAGTTCTTCAACCTTTGCTGTTGCGATAGGATCCAGAGCTGAACAAGGTTCATCCATAAGAATCACTTCAGGATTTACAGCAATAGCCCGCGCTATACAAAGACGTTGTTGCTGTCCTCCCGAAAGGCGCGTCGCCGGCTGATGCAGTCGATCTTTTATTTCTTCCCATAAGGCCGCTCGTTTTAAGCTTACTTCAACAATCTCATCAAGCTCTGACTTCCTTTTAAAAAGAGCGTGAATCCGTGGACCATAAGCTACATTCTCGTAAATCGAACGGGGAAATGGATTAGGTTTTTGAAAGACCATCCCTACCCGCGTCCTCAATTCCACCACGTCAACGGAGGGCGCATAAATGTCTTCCCTATCCAATAAAACTTTCCCCTCCATACGGGCATGTGGCACAATATCATTCATACGGTTGAGACATCTTAAAAAAGAGCTTTTTCCACATCCTGAGGGACCAATAAGAGCCGTGGTTTGAAAGGCAGGAATTTTTAAACTCACATTAAAGAGCGCCTGCTTATCGCCATAAAAAAGATTCAAATGTTTAATGTCAATTTTAGATGTCATATTCATTTTAAGGCCTCAAACCTTCTCCGAATAAGAACAGCCACTCCATTTAAAAGAGCCAGAAGTAAAAGCAAAACCAAGATTGCCCCTGAGGTGTTTTCTATAAATCCCATCTCAGAACTTCGAGACCAGTTAAAAATTTGAACGGGCAACACTGTGGCTGGCGACAGAAAATGAGCGGGGGGCGTCGCAATAAAGGCCACCATTCCAATAATCAAAAGGGGCGCCGTCTCCCCTAGCGCGCGCGCGAGACTTAAAATCACTCCTGTCATAATTCCTGGGAGAGCGGTTGGCACCACATGGTGAAAAAGCACTTGCAGAGGAGTCGCCCCCAACCCCAGCGCCGCTTCCTTTAAAGTCTGAGGAACAGACAAAAGCGCCGATCGCGTTGCCACCACAATCACAGGAAGACTCATCAACCCAAGCGTAAGCCCCCCTACAAGGGCAGAGGGGCGAGGAAGCCCTAGGAAATGAATAAAAAGAACAAGCCCTAAAAGGCCAAATAAAATCGACGGAACAGCTGCCAAATTATTAATATTGGCTTCAATCCAATGAGTAAGTTGATTCTTAGGAGCAAATTCTTCCAAGTAAAGCGCTGTCCCAACTCCTAAGGGAAACGCTGTCATAAAGGTAATGAGAAGGGTCAGGCAAGACCCCACAAGCCCTCCCCAAATACCCGCAAGCTCTGGCTCCCGAGAATCCGAATGGCTAAAAAACCCTCCATTAAAAGCAAGGCGTATCTGCCCCCCTTCTTTTAATGTCTTAATTTCTTGAATTTGTGGGGGAGAAAGTCTGTCCGCATACCCTTTTTTATAATACATATCCACATCATCAGAGGCAACGATCCATAAGCTATCTGCCGTGTAGCGCGCATGAGAATTCAAAAGGTTAGGATAAAGTTTGGATGAAATTTCTGTTCGGAAAAAAGCAGGGACGCCCTTATAAATAATATTTCCTAAAATTCCTCCTAAAAAAAGAAGCGCCAAAAGAACACTCAAAAGCCCCGCCCACCGAAAACATCGTTCTTTCAAGCGGCGTTTTCTGAGAGAAGAAAGGGAAGCCATCATGAAAGTTTCTTCCATCCTAATGTTGTCATCCCGAACTTGTTTCGGGATCTCACTCCATTGTCACGAGATGCTGAAACAAGTTCAGCATGACAGGATGAGATTAAGAGTTGATGTGTCTTTTTCATGAAAGTTTCTTCAAAAGAAACAACACAATGTTGATAATGATTGCCGCGATCAAGACAACGCTTGCAACGATGAGAAAACCAAACGCAAGAAAAATCGCTACAGCGAGAAGAATCGCCAAGGCAAACCAGTGTTTCCAAGTAAAGCGTTGAGAATCCGTTTCCCATCGCCAGCTTTCAACCTCTACATGAACTTTTTTGTTCTCATTCGAGGGTCGGGGAAGTTTTTTAGCCATAGGTCCTCTTGTATTTTTTTATGCCATATAAAGCTAGTATATTCAAAAAGAGGGTTAAAATAAACAACACAAATCCCAAGCCAAAGGCAGCAAGGGTTTTAGCGTTATCAAATTCTTGATCCCCCGTTAAAAGGTTCACAATTTGAACCGTAACGGTTGTCACCGCTTCAAAGGGATTAAAGCTTAAATTTGCAGCCAGGCCCGCTGCCATCACCACAATCATTGTCTCTCCAACCGCACGGGAAAGAGAAAGCAAGAAAGCTGCCATAATATTTGGAAATGCAGCTGGCAACAGAACTTTTGTAATTGTCTCATAAGAAGTTGCCCCGAGCCCCATGGATCCTTCTCGTAGATTTATCGGCAAGCTATGAAGAGCATCCTCAGACAGGGAAGACATATAGGGTAAAATCATAACACCCATAACAAGCCCTGTGGTTAAAGCGCTCTCACTCGCAAGAGACAGGTGAAAAAAAGCGGCCGCCTCTCTCAAAAAAGGGGCCAAGGTTGTCACCGCAAAAAAGCCATAAACTATGGTGGGAATCCCCGCCAATGTTTCCAAAAGCGGTTTAAGAACTTGGCGCAGGGAAGAAGACGCATATTCAGATAAATAAACCGCCACCATGATCCCACAGGGAAAAGCAATTGCCATCGCAATAGAGGTGATCAGCAACGTTCCTGTAAAAAGAGGAACGGATCCAAACCCTACGGCTTCCCCTGAAGGAAGAATGCGGGGGGCCCATGTAAGGCCAAACAGAAAATCAAAAACGGAAACACGGGCGAAAAATCTCAGCGCTTCCCCAACCAACGACACAACAATCCCTATTGTAATGATAATAGAAGCAAGAGCGCAAAGAGCGAAGAAATATCGAACTCCTCTTTCAATCCAGCGAGACCTCATGGGACATCCTCTAGCTGCTGAGCTCGGCTCTGTATGGCTTGCTGCTCCTCAAGAGAAAGAGGAATAAGACCTTTTTCGGCCAAGTATGTCATCGCATCTGCAGACACAAATTCACGAACATAGGCCGCCCGTGAGGGAGTCATGTCTTTGGTTTTAATATAAAGATAAAGAGGGCGACTTAACGGATACACCCCCTTTTGGATAGACGAAAAAGACGGAAGAACGCCTTCTATGGGAAGAGCCTGAAGGCGCTCTTTGTTTTGATCATAAAAACTAAAAGTTACAATGCCAACCGTATGGACTGCATTTAGAACCTTTTGAATGATCAAGTTCTCATTCGCAGGGGCTTCAATATAAGCCCCATCTCGCCTTAAAGAAGACCCGCAAAGCCCCTCTATTTTTTCCGTCAACACATCGTAAGTTCCAGAGGTAGGGGCTGGCCCCAAAACACGAATCGAATACGCTGGTAAAACAGCCTTAATGACGTTCCACGTTTTATAAGGGTTGGGAACACACACCGTCTCCTCTAAAACCTTTTCACCAAGTGCCTTATTAATATCTGAAAGAGTCAAGCCAAAGGGGGCCTCTTTTTTATCTTGAATAAAAACAAGACCATCTTGACCAAGTTTAAACTCCTCAAAAGAAATCCCTTGCGCTTCACACTTTTTCTTTTCCCCTTCCGTAAAAGGACGCGAGGTCATCGCCCCATCTGGTCCTTGTCGGCTACTACAAAAAAGCTTGATCCCGGCGCCTGTTCCTATGGCCTCAACGAGCGGCGTAGGGTCATAGGTTTTATAATGAAAATGCTCTGCAACTGTCGCTGCAAAAGGAAACACAGCCGATGACCCCACGATACGTAGAGGCTCTCTCTCTGCTGTCATCCCCGCTCCCCCATTTGTCATCCCCGCGAAGGCGGGGATCCAGAAGCCATTCAAGCAGCCTATTATTAATAGCGATATAACACAGAAAACAGATTTTAAATATCCCCTGGATCCCCGCCTTCGCGGGGATGACAACCGAAAGATGACAACATTATTTAAGATGGACACCTTAGTCCTTCTGACAACTGACCACTGCTTACTGATCACTGATCACCCTTCCCGATGCAAGGAAAAATAAGCCAAATCTTGAAGCGCCGTTTTAAGGAAAGAATCCGGAAATTTATCTAAACACCCTAAGGCCTCTTTCACAAAATCCTGGGCCATATGCTTTGCTCTCAACAGGGCCCCGGATTCTTTTAAAAGCCGAATGGCATGCGCAAGAGCCCCGTCATCTCGAACTCCTCCCTCAAAGGCTTCTTGCCAAAATGTTCGATCAGCCCCTTTTTCATAAGCAAAAATCACAGGAAGCGTTACTTTCCCTCCTCGAAAATCATCACCGACTCTTTTTCCAAGTTTTTCTTGATCCGCTGCATAATCTAAAACGTCATCTATCAGTTGAAAGGCAAGACCCAGTGTATGCCCGAAGTGGGCCAAAGCTTGTCTTTGCTCATCCTCAGCCCCTGCAACCACAGCCCCCACTTCAGTCGCTGCTGAAAAAAGACGCGCTGTTTTAGCGCTAATTATTTTCAGATACGTTTCTTCAGTGAGCCCCAAGTCATGACTGGAGGTAAGCTGCATGACTTCCCCTTCTGCAATGGTGGAAGACGCTTTTGACAGAATGGTAAGCACTTCCAACGATCCATCAGCAATCATCAGGTCAAAAGCACGACTAAAAAGAAAATCCCCGACAAGAACGCTAGACTTATTGCTCCACTTGGCATTGGCGGACATCATCCCTCGCCGTAAGCTGCTTTCATCCACCACATCATCATGAAGAAGAGTAGCTGTATGAATAAATTCAACGCAAGCCGCCAGACGAATATGCCTCTCTCCCTCATACCCACAAAGTTCTGCTGCAGCTATAGCTAAAAGAGGTCTTAAGCGCTTCCCTCCTAGAGAAATAAGGTATCCCGCAATTTGAGGAATCAACACCACCGGGCTTTGCATTTTTTCAAGAATAGCAGCATTAACCGCCGCAAGCTGAGGGGCTAAACAAGAAGCTAGTAAGGCAACGCGAGGAGTCTCAGAGGGGAGAGGAGAAAAAATCATCAGGGGTTTATTTCCTAAGCTTGCTTTTAAGCATTAACTTACCCTAATTTAGGGGCGAGATTCTAGTAGAAAAGAAAGTAGTTTCATGCCAGACGTTCTTATTATCGGAAATGGGATCACCGGAGGAACACTCGCCTGTGCTCTTGCTCAAAAGGGACTTGAGGTCGTTGTAGTAGACCAATACCCTCCTCAGGTTCATCTTCCTTCCGATGGAAAATCTTTTGCTCTCTCTCGCAGTTCTCACGCGCTCTTCTCAGCCTTAGGCATTTGGCAAGACTTAAACGAAATAACCCCCATCACAACCATTCATACCTCTGATGGTGTTCTTCCTCAATGGGTTGACTACACCGAAGAGGATGTACAGGGAGGTCCCTTAGGTTATGTGGTGGATAGCATGCTTTTAAAATCTAAAATTCTAGAGCATGTTTTATCATATCAAAACATCACCCTTCATGCGCCAACCTTAGTTGCGCACTTAGAAAGAACATCCTCACATACACTCGTTAAAACAAGTCAAGGGACGGTTCTCAAAGCGCCCCTTTGCATTGCAAGCGATGGGCGCTTCTCAACCATAAGAGACGGGGCAAACATCCCTCTCATCAAGTGGAATTATGACCAAACAGCGATTGTATGTAACATGGGGCACACCCTTCCTCATCACAATCAAGCATTTGAACATTTTCTCCCTTCAGGGCCCCTTGCCTTTGTGCCGCGTCCAGGGAATGAGTCGGGCTTGATATGGTCTATTGAAAAGGAAAAGGCACCCTGCCTTCTCTCCCTCTCTCCAGAAGATTTTGCCGAGGAAGTCCAGGCTCATTTCGGACCGTCTTTAGGAACCTTTACTCTTGCAAGCGACCGGTGGAGTTATCCCTTAAGCGTCTGTCTGCCAAAACGATTCATAGACACGCGTCTTGCTCTTCTAGGGGACGCCGCCCATACCTTTCATCCTGTGGCGGGGCAAGGCCTGAATGTAGGCCTTCGGGATGTGGCTACCCTTGCAGAGCTTATGGGTGAAGCTGCCTCTCTAGGCCTTGATCTTGGATCACCTCACGTGCTGGAGCGTTACCAAAAAAGACGCCGAACGGACATCCTCTCCATGACCTTTTTAACCGATGGGATTGTGCGCGCTTTCTCCACCCAAAGCCGTCTCATGGCGCGTGCACGCTCTCTTGGCTTTGGAGCTGTCAACCATTGCACTCCCTTGAAGAATTTTATGATTCGCCATGCGATGGGCGTCTAGCTCTCCACAAAACACCTAGAAGAACACAAGCAAAAAGCCCAAAAGGAGCAAGCCACAAAAAAAACGTATGGCTTTCAAAAGGGGGGCGAAAGAGGATTTCATCTCCATAAAGAGACCGTAATTGCCCTCGAATTGTTTCTTCTGACTCTCCTTTTTGCAAGCGATCTACAATAAAGGCTTTGAGTACTTCGGATTCAGGCGCTGATGAATCTACAATGGATTGGCCTAAACACACAGGGCATCGCACTTCTTGGGCAAGAACATGTGCTTTTTGATGAAGTGAATCAGCTTGTAGACCCACCGTCATTGCGAGGAGCGTCAGCGACGAAGCAACCCAGTTCTTTGTTTTTGTCTCTGGGTTGCTTCTCTTCCTTCGGAAGCTCGCAATGACACTTTTCCGAGCAAAAGAAACCACTGCCCCCAAAACCATCAACGCTCCCCCTGCCCAAATCCAAGGCGCAAGGGGAATTGATGAAGCACGAACAAGCCACCTCCCCTCTCCCTGATAAGGTCCTAAAGTCACATAAAGATCCCGGAAGCCATTCGTTCCGATAGCAGTTTCACTTAAAAGGGAATTTTGTGGTTGATATAGTCTTTTCTCAGGAGTTAAAAGGCCTCCTGGATACCTCAACGTTGCCCTTTCATAAAGATAAGTGGGGGTACGCCCTTGAGTCACATCTTGAAGCGTTAAATCAATGCCTCCCACTTGAAAACTCTCTTGAACACCTAAAATCTTGCTTTCATCTTTCCGAAAGCCTCCCCCTCCACTCACCCCTAAAAGAGACACAGCAACCCCCATATGAGCCAGACACGCCCCTAAGGAGAGGCGCTTTCCAAGAAAAGCCGCAACCGTTCCGCTCATCACCCACAGCCCAAGGCCAATCCCTATAAGAGCTAAAAGCGATGCAGGATAAAGGAAATAGAGAACTAAAGTCATAGCCCCCAACGTGGCCGTTAAGGGGGCCATAAGGAGAGGAAGCAGTGGTTCTTTTTTTTCTCTTAACACCCCCCCAAAGGGAATTAAAAAAAACAGAGGAATCATCAACGGAATAAAGGTTCTTTCAAAATAAGGGGCTCCAATGGAAAGGGTTCCTTCACTCCATAAAGGATACAGCGTCCCAAGAAGAAGTGTGGCAAGGGCAACAGCAAGGAAAAGGGAGTTTAATAACAGCGTTCCCTCTCGAGAAAACAAAGATAAAGGGGCACTGTGAAGGCGCAGCCCTCTCCACGTCCACATAAAAAAGGCAACCCCCATAATTCCTCCGATGAGGGCCAAGATAAAAAGTCCTCTCCCGGGGTCATCTGCAAAAGAATGAACAGACGTGATAAGCCCTGAGCGCACCAAAAATGTCCCAAAAAGACTGAGCCCAAAGGTTACAAGACTTAAAAACAGACCCCACCGATAGAGCTTACCCGTCAAAAGTGTATGAAGAAGGGCTGTCCCTGCAAGCCAAGGCATAAGCGACACGTTTTCAACGGGATCCCAAAACCACCACCCTCCCCACCCTAGTTCATAATAAGCCCACCAGCTGCCGAGTGTAACACCAGCCGTCAACGCTCCCCAAGCAAACAACACCCAAGGCCGCACAAGAAGGGCCCATTCTTTTCCGTCTTCTTTCCCCCATAGAGCAGCCAACGCTAAGGAAAAAGGAGCGGAGAAACCTACATATCCCACGTAAAGAAAAGGAGGATGAAAAAGCAACCCTCTGTCTTGCAAAAGTGGATTTAAAGACTGCCCTTCAGGAAGAGCAAAAGGAAGAGCTCCAAACGGATTTGAGGTCATCCATAGAAACACCAAAAACAAAACCGTCAGAAGTCCTTGAAAAACAAGGGCTCTTCCCCTCACCAAAGAAGAGGGAAGAAAAGCCGCCAAGGCTCCTCCCATGCCCGATAAAATCAAGACGAAAAGAAGGAGAGACCCCTCATGGTTTCCCCAGGTGGCTGCCAACCGATAATACCAAGGCAATTGGGTGTGATTATGCAAGGCCACAATAAGAAGAGAAAAATCACATAAGAAGAAGGCTACAAGAAGCGTTAGAAACGCAGCCCCCACAAAGCCCCCTTGCATAAAGGCGGCTGTTCGACCAAGAGCGAGCCATTTAGTCCGTTGCTGTTGCGTTTCTTTCTTATCCCCCCTCTCTCTCTTGTCATCCCCGCGAAGGCGGGGCTCCAGAAGACAGCCTTCCTGAATCCCCGCCTTCGCGGAGATGACAGCACAAGACCACCGACACACCCCAAAAAAAGACGCCACTACCTGCACACACCCAAATCCAAAGGCCAGTGCTAAAAAAAAGTTTCCAAATTCACTTAGCATCACTCCCTCTTCAACCGATCGGCCACCTCTTTCGGCATATAGGTTTCGTCATGTTTTGCAAGAACGATCTCTGCACGAAAAAGAGTGGGATCTTGAAGATAGCCTTCGGCCACAATGCCTTGCCCTTCTCGAAAAAGATCGGGCAAAATACCACTATAAATAACCTTAAGAGTATTTTTTTGATCCGTAAGGAAAAATCGGGCTGTCTCCCCCTCGCGCTTTACAGAACGAGGTTTCACAATGCCCCCAACACGAATACGTTTTTCTCGATGAATATACTTTTGCTGTAGCTCGGAGGGGGTGTAAAAAAACACAAGGTTGTCTCGAAGACTTGTGAGGATAAAGAAGCTCGCTAACCCAAATCCCATCAGCGCTCCTGAAATCAAGACAAGCCGCTGGTGCTTAGGTTTCATGCTCCCCACTTCCCCTGAAGATCACCCATCCTAAAAGGCCAACAAGTCCCATAATACTCAGACCATATGATCCTAAAATATAAATAAGATGGGGGGTAGAGAGGCTCATGATATACTTTTTTTCGTCATTGCGAGGGAGCGCAGCGACCCCGGCAACCCAGAAGACTGGGTTGCTTCGCTTCGCTCGCAATGACGTTGAGAAAATACCTTCCTCCGTCTTAACTCCGTTCTGGCTCTTAAAATAAAGACACCGATGAAGTAAAAGAAATACGCCCCTGCCATGAAAAGAAGAGGCGGGAGCATCGTGGAATGAAGGGACGGCGCTCCAAACTTCATTACGCTAGCGGACTGATGAAGTGTATTCCACCACTCAACCGACCCCTTCACAATAGGAAGATTAATAGCCCCCACAAGGGCGCAGTAGGACGCTATCCGCCTAGAATAAGTTTTATAGAGAATCCAATAAAAACCATACAGAAGAAAAAGAATAAAAACGGACGTCAACCGGGCATCCCACTCCCAAAAAGTCCCCCACATGGGTTTGCCCCAAAGAGCCCCTGTCAGAAGGCTTAAGCTTGTAAAAACCATCCCAATTGGCACAGCACTAATGGCGAAAATCTCTGCCAAGGGATGACGCCAGATGAGGGCAAAAAAGCTCATCAGCGTTAAAAAACCATAAACAAGAAGCGCCATCCAAGAAGCAGGCACGTGAACATACATAATGCGCACAGCCTCTCCCTGTTGATAATCAGCAGGTGACGCCACAAGACCCAGATAAAGGCCTATGGCAAACAAAAGCCCTGTCAGCGTAAACGTGAGAGGCAAAACCGCCTTAGCTAGTTTAAAGAAAACTCGAGGACGCGCCAGGGTATGCCAAGAAGGGAGAAGCTTTCGGCGACCCTTGAATCGCAGGAATAATAATCGAGTGTAAGACATCGTGACAAAATATACCTAAAATCTCCTCTTTTGCAAAGAGTAATCACAGACAAATAAATGGTGCCCCCTCAGCTTCAGATGGCCAATCGGAAAGTTTGACTTATGTAAAAAATCTCTATATAAGTAATAATATAAAGTAGAGAAGTGTTTCTCTCTCGTATTATTCCTCGCCTTTGTCCTAGCTTTGACTTTCTGGAATCCTTACGAGCTCAATTTATAATCAAAGGAGAAGAAAATGAGTGTACTGGTTGGAAAAGAAGCCCCGTCTTTTAAAGCAAAATGTGTTATTAAAACTGACGTTGAAGATATCGACCTCAAAGACTTTCGGGGGAAGTACGTTATCTTGTTCTTCTATCCGTTGGACTTCACCTTTGTTTGCCCTACGGAGCTTCATGCTTTCCAAGAACGCTTGGACGACTTCTCAAAAAGTGACTGCGTTGTTCTTGGCTGTAGCGTCGATAGCCATTTTTCTCATCTCGCATGGTTGAACACTCCTAAAGAAAAAGGGGGCATTCAAGGCGTCAGCTATGGTCTCGTATCCGATCTAGGAGGACACATCGCAAAAGCGTATGATGTTTTAAATCCGGACGGTATTGCTTATAGAGGTCTTTTTCTCATTGATCGCGAAGGAGTTGTGCGCCATCAGGTCGTCAATGATCTTCCTCTGGGAAGAAGTGTGGAAGAAGCCTTGCGCATGCTTCACGCCCTTCAACATACAGAACAGCATGGAGAAGTTTGCCCTGCCAACTGGAAGCAAGGGGTTCCCGCAATTAAAACAACGACAGAAAGTGTCGTTGAATACTTATTAGCTGCAAATGGGTAAAGCCGCCTTACAGGTAGAAATGATCCCTCATTTTTACCCAAGAAAATTACCAAAAGCGGTTCTTTTTGACTGGGACAACACGCTGGTAGATACGTGGCGTGTTGCCTATGATTCTATCAATATTGCTCTGGAAGCCTTACACCTTAAGACTCTGACCACTGAGGAATTTTGGAAACAACCCCATCTTTCTTTAAGGGATGCGTCCCGCAATCTTTTTGGAGACTTCGCTGAAGAGGGCGAGAAAATTTTTTATGACGCTGTAAAAAAGCTTCATTTACAAGAGCTTATCACCCTAGAAGGCGCGGAGCCTTTGTTAAAAATTTTAAAAACACGCGGTATTTATACGGGTGTTGTCAGCAATAAGGACGGAAATTTACTCCGCAAGGAAATCCATCACTTGGGCTGGAATGACCATTTCCACAAAGTGATTGGATCACGGGATGCGGAAGAAGATAAACCATCTCATCTCCCTGTCTTAGCAGCACTCCACACAAGCACCGTTTTACCAAGCCATGACGTGTGGTTTGTTGGCGATTCCATCGTCGACGTTCATTGTGCTCGGGCAAGCGGCTGTATCCCCATTGTCGTAGGGCATGGAGACGCCGCCCAAGAAGAGGATATTATTCACGCAAAAAATTGCGCCAGCCTCGCGCGGATCATTTCAAGTTTGTGATAAATCTTTTTACCGCTCCCCTTTGTGAGAGAGGCAATCTTTTTAGCTGAAAATCAACTTCATCCCATCACACTTTGGAACTAATCTCCTGCCAGTTTCTTTGATATTTGCGATATCTTACATCTCTTTAAAAAATATAGTAAAAAATATATGAAGTCTGGTAGGAGAGTGCGTCATACATGCCTTGCTCTCTCCTACTCAACACCATAGCTGATGACGAAATTGGTAAAAATTTATCAGGCGAACAAACAGGATTGACAACAAAAGGGGAAATGCTATTCTTTTTTGAAATAGAGCCATTGATCAACTCGCTCTAAAGTATAATGGTGATAGCATACGGGGCTGACCTACAGCTCTTCTCTACAAACTAAGTTCTCAAAAAATTCAGGAGTCTTTTCTTTTTTGAAAGATGAGTTTTTGTGCGTGAATTTTTCGTCACCGGCGGGGTTGATCGTCTTTAGACACCACCTCACCTCAAGCAAAAACTCCTCTTCTTTCAACCAGAAAAAGTCTAAAGGTAACTTGCTTACAAGCAAGCTACTCATTTTTTACTCAATGAAAGGAAAAAATTATGAAATTTACACTAACATTTCTTCTAAGTTTTCTTCTTATGCAAGGAACTCTCATCGCTGAAAAAGGCGATATCTCTCAACCCATGAATCAAGAAGATTGGAGCAGCGAAACAACGAAAAGATTTGGAGCCCTTAAAGAGAAAATCCAAACGTTAAAGGAAGTAACCGTACGTCAAATGTGGGAGAAAAACACATTTAAAATAAAAGCAGGGAACCCTACTCCTCAAAGTGCTCCAGAGGCTTTAGAAAAATCACTCCTTAGCAAGATGCGTCATGGCGATGTATGTCCTGAAATAGGTTATCAAGGACTAACTGTAGCAAAAGGTGACGCCGATAAACCCCAAATTTGTTTTTATGCTCCTCGTCCCCACTTTCAAGAGGATTATTTGACAGCGAAGTGGAAAGAAAAAGCTAAAGCTGCTGAAGAAGTATTGGGGGGGGGAAATTTACAAGCCACATTGCAAAACAAAGGAAGCACAACATTTTTTTCACACATATTTGGACAAGATGCGTCTGAAAACCATGCTCTTTATAAGGTTACGTCAAGTAAAGGAACCGTACCCTTGCGCTTTGTATCTATTATACTTCTCCCTCTTGTTGATGAATCTCTAGCAACTGAAGAGAAAGCTTTCCTTGAATCCCTTACTAAAGATCTTCAGCAACAAAAAACTTTAACCAGTTCTTCTTCATCGACCAAGAAAGAAACCGAAGAGAAAACAAAGCCATAAGAGTCATCTTGCTCTAAACCTCTATTTGCGAACCTTTATGACTTTTACCTCCATAAAGGTTCGCTTAATGGTGTGCTCATAATTAAAATCATCCTTCTCACCTCTTTGCTCGAGACTACATATCTCAAAATATTAAAGATGATTTCCTGCAATCATTAGTTAAAGAATTTCTTGCAATAAAGAATATGCTAGCGTTTATAAAGAAGCGCTATAATTACGAAGTAAACCCTCATATTCAGCTAATAGCTCCCCGCCGGGCTGAAACCTTGAATAGGAGCCCGCGAAGGTTAGTATTACTTGCTGGATTCATTCTGACAATCCTCACCTTTGAAAATGTTTGGTTTTTTCAAATGCTATTAATGTCCAGTCGTATACGTAACCCTTGCACAGATCATCTTAAGTTTGTAAAATTATAAAATGTAGCGCCCTCATAGGGGTGAGCAGCACGTCTTGCCTCCTTTTTATAGCGTTGCTAACGAAATTTTAATAACACTTCTGTTATAAATGTAAGTTCTAGAGAAACGATAATTAAAAACAAAGGGATGAACCCATGGCAATATCAGATAAACAAAACAACTTGCAGGATATTTTTTTAAACCAGT
The DNA here is from genome assembly GCA_947457015.1 of Alphaproteobacteria bacterium. Lineage (GTDB taxonomy): Bacteria > Pseudomonadota > Alphaproteobacteria > UBA9655 > UBA9655 > UBA9655. The sequence continues at coordinate 26,488 of CANGTV010000013.1, forward strand.
TGCGCAAAACAAAAGCGCCCGTGACCCTTTTCCTTGTGAATGGCGTAAAGCTTCAAGGAGTTGTGACCTGGTTTGATAACTTTTCCGTCCTTCTGCGACGCGACAACCATTCTCAACTTGTTTACAAGCATGCCATTTCAACCGTCATGCCCATTAATCCGATTCAGTTATTTGAAGAGGAAGGAACTCCTGACCAACCCGAGGCATAAACATCCGTGACTAAGAATGACTTTATGACCCCGGAAAAGAAATCGTCCGGGGTCGTTTTTATTGTATGCCCTTATATTGTTAAAGGTCTTCATCGCGTCATTGATCCAGCCGCACGCCTTGAAGAAGCCAAAGGGCTGGCAGAGGCGATTCAGCTTGAAATTAAAGGCGCTGAATTCTTCAAACAACACATTATCCGCCCCGCGACATACATCAGCAAAGGACATGTGGAAGCTCTCCAAGGTCCTTTAAAAGAACTTGATGTCGCGCTTGTTTTTATTGATGCCCCCATTTCTCCTGTCCAACAACGAAACTTGGAGAAAATCTGGGGATGTAAGGTCATTGACCGCACAGGCCTTATTTTAGAAATCTTTGGGGCCCGTGCCCGCACGGCTGAAGGACGCCTCCAAGTAGAACTCGCCGCCCTCACCTATCAACGAAGCCGCTTGGTACGTTCCTGGACCCACCTTGAGCGCCAACGGGGAGGCTTTGGATTCACGGGAGGCCCCGGCGAAACTCAGCTGGAGCTTGATCGCCGTCTTATTGACGAACGCATGATGCGTATCAAAAAAGATCTGGATCAAGTCAAACGCACCCGGACCCTCCATCGTCAAGCCAGGAAGCGCGTTCCCTACTCTATTGTGGCCCTTGTTGGCTATACAAATGCAGGAAAATCAACCCTTTTCAACACATTAACCCGCGCAGATGTCATGGCAGAGGACCTTCTGTTTGCAACCCTCGATCCCACCATGCGGCGCCTTCGCCTTCCTTCAGGACGAGACATCATTCTGTCCGATACGGTGGGATTTATTTCCGACCTGCCTACTCTTTTAGTCGCGGCCTTTAAAGCCACTCTTGAAGAAGTGGTTGAGGCCGATCTTATCCTTCATATCCGCGATATTTCTCATCCCGAAACAGACTCTCAACGCCAAGACGTCTTGAAGATATTGGAAGAGTTAGAGGTTAAGCAAAGATACGAAGACCATGGAATTGAGGTTTTAAACAAGTGCGATCTGTTGGATGCTAAAGAGATTAAGCCGTTAAATGCAAAGGCCACCAAAGCCGCTCACCCCACCCAATGCGTGCTCTCGGCTCTTAAAGGAACGGGTGTGGCCGATCTTTTGAAAAAAATCGATCGATTCCTCGCCAGCAAAGAAAAACCTTATGTTTTTAAACTTTCCCTTTCAGAAGGAAAAAAGATAGCCTGGCTTTATGCCCACGGGGATGTGGTGCAAAGAAAAGATAGTGAAACTGAGACACGTCTTAAGGTTTCCTTGTCTCCTGAAAACAAAGAGCGATTTGAGCGGTTGTAGGTAACCTCAGGTTTGGACAAAGGTTTCTTTTTTTGTTTTTTACAAAAAATATATTATGTCATTGCGAGGAGTGAAACGACGAAGCAACCCAGTAAAAGAGCTTATTCCGAAGGAATGCATTTTTTTAGTTTCATAGAGAAGTGCTGAATTTTATGTGGGTAAAAAAGGCTGCATGGCCTTCGGACATGCGTTGTTTGCACTGGGTTGCTTCGTCGTTTCACTCCTCGCAATGACGCTAACAACTTGTTTCATATGAGATAATTTAATTCCTTGTCCAAAACCCGGATTAACAACGCTCCTTACAAACCACGACGCAGCGTAGATCTAGACTTGCTGGAGCTCGGCGAAATGCAATTGGGATAGCAGTAGCCACCCCATCCATTGTTATTTGTCCACTGGCACGTCTCACCATCTGGAACCTGAGACGCTGGGTTTTGGCAATAGTTCCAATCGTAATTATTGTTGTTTGCAGGTGTAGTCTGAGAATTGTTAGAGGTACATTGGCTCTGGTTATACTGCTGTGCCCAACAGGTTGCCTTTGCGTCTCCACCAGCTAGTAATCCCAAAAATATAATTGAGCTTATTAAGGCATAAGACATGCCTATGCGTTGATTTTTATGTTTTGTTATCATTACTAGTCTCCTTTAGCTTGTTTTCCTAAAACGCTTTCTTTCAGTCTAGCAATAAATTCTTTAAAATGTGTTAAGTCACAACAATTTAGATTGTTTAAAGAATAATTGTAAGCCACTTAGCAAAAGAAGGTTGATTTTTGCTTTGGGCTATCCTGAAGAACTCTAGCATCCAATCTGGGCAAGCTTTACTCTCCCTTTTCCTACTCCCCTCTCATAATCTTTCTGGCTTCTTCTAGGGTCATAAGGTCACCCTCAGGAACATGATCAATGAATAAGGTCCCATTGAGATGGTCTGCTTCATGTTGAATAAGACGTGCTAAGAATCCGCGTGCTTGTCCGGTAATCTTATTCCCTTCAGGCGTCCAGGCTTCATAGGAAATTTCTGTAAAACGTTCCACGCGCGCCGCCAGATCCTTCACAGAAAAACAAGCCTCCCAATCAACAAATTTTTCTTCAGACAAAGGAGCCCAGGAGGGGTTAATCCAAATACTTTTAGAAAGCGTATCTGTAAAATCTGGACGATGCTTTTTCAATTCTTCATCCGCTTCGGCCGCTAATACAAGAATGCGCTTATCATACCCAACTTGAGGAGCCGCAAGGCCCGCACAATTATCTTCTTGATCAAACTTAGCTTCTAACAGGCGAACCATCTCCTTTGTTTCGTCATCAAGAGGGAACGTCACCTCTTTGGCAGGTGTTGTGAGCACCTCCTTGTTGAGACACGCAGGATCATTAATGGCTACATAGTCAGGGAGTTGTGATGACATCCGATAATTTCCTCTGTAATTTCTATTTTCAAAAGGCTTTATTAACTCTTTTCCTTTAAGGTCCACACGTAAAGGAGGGCTATGGTATTGCAAACACTTTTTCCTTGGATTGGGCTGATCACCCTCATTCTCTTGTTTTTAGCCTTAGACTTGGGCGTCTTCAATCGTGTTCCGCACGCTATCTCGACTCGAGAGGCTCTTACAACAAGTGTTATCTGGATTTCTCTTGCCCTTCTTTTTAATCTTTTTGTGCTATACACGCAAGGAACAGATGCAGGCCTAGCCTTTTTTACCGGCTATTTACTCGAAAAGCTATTAAGTTTAGACAACATGTTTGTCTTCATAATGATTTTTAATTTTTTTCAGGTTCCCTCCCGTCATCAGCACCCGGTTTTATTCTGGGGAGTATTGGGCGCTATTATTTCTCGTCTTCTTCTGATCCTTGTCGGCATCGAACTCATCAAGTCTTTTGAATGGATTTTATATCTTTTTGGGCTTCTGTTAATTTACTCAAGCTATAAGATTTTTTCCGAACGCGGGCGCCCTGTAAAAATAGAAGCCAACACAATTCGACATTGTCTTAGCCATTGATTCCATTCCTGCAATTTTTGCTATCACTCTTGATCCCTTTATTTTTTTTACCTCTAATATCTTTGCTCTTCTTGGCTTACGGTCCCTTTAGTTTCTTTTAGCAAAATTTATTCTACATTTTTATTACTTTCAGCATGCCTTGGCGATTATCTTAGGATTTGTGGGTGTTAAGCTCATACTTGCCAATCACATCAAGATCCCTTTACTATTTTCCTTAAGCGTTATCGGATGCACTCTTATTGTGTCTATTCTCGCATCATTATGGAAAGATAGGCATGATCAAAGCTCGCATTGAAGAAAAATTACACACTGCCTTTTCTCCGACTTACTTAAAAGTAAAGGATGAATCACACCTTCATGTGGGACATGAAAATTATCGACCCGGAGGCAACAGCCATTTTAGTGTGACGATTGTGTCTTCTTTTTTTTGTGGAATGAACCGCATTCAACGTCACCAAAAAGTATATGCGTGTCTTGAGGAAGAGCTTAAGAGTGGCGTTCATGCCCTAAGGCTCAAGACTCTTTGTCCTGAGGAGGTGGCGTCACCCGAAGCTGTGTGATTTGGTGGCGATGACGACGTAAAACATCCACACGAAACCCATACATCATGAAAGATTGCCCTATTTCAGGGATTTCTCGTGTTTCATGCAACACAAGACCTGCCAACGTTGTCGCATGCTCATCAGGTAAATCCCATCCGTAAAGACGATTAAGATCTCGAAGAGAGAGGGACCCATCAATAACATATGTTCCATCAGGGGTAATCCGAACGCCCGGAATTTCTACATCGTGTTCATCCACAATTTCTCCGACAATTTCCTCTAATATATCTTCAAGGGTCACCATTCCTTGTAGATCCCCATATTCATCAATCACAAGGGCAAAGTGCTCCCGTCGTTGACGAAAAGCGGCAAGTTGGGAGAAAAGGGTTGTTGTCTCAGGAACAAACCAAGGAGGAGTGGCGATTTTTTCAATATCAAGCTCTTCGAGATTTCCCTTATGAACTTGAACCGCCCTTAGTAAATCCTTGGCATGGAGCACCCCAACGATGTTTTCCGGATTCTCTTTCCAGACAGGAATACGCGTATAAGGCGCTTTAAGAACGTGTTTGATAATCTCTTGATTAGACTCTTCTATATTAATCATAAACATTGTTTTGCGATGGCGCATGATCTCAGTGACTTCAACAGCTGTTAAGTCCAAGATGCTCCGTAACATAGCCCGTTCATACTCAGCCTCTCCTGAAGACCCTGCATGAAGTTCAATGGCTCCCCGTAACTCTTCTGCTGAAGCTGATTCTGAAAGCCCCTGTTTAATTTTAATTCCCATCAAATGCAGAGATCCTTGGGCCATAAAATTAATGGCTTTCGTCAAGGGAGACATGACAACTAAAAGAAGCTTAAAAAAAGGCGCAAAGACCAACGCCACCTGATCAGGGGATGTATAGACATACATTTTAGGGAGAACTTCTGCATAAATTGTAATAAGAGCACCCATCCCAAGAGCTGCATAAACAGTCCCTGCCGGCCCAAAAAGGTGCGTTAAAATCCCTGTGGCAAGCGCCGTCACAATGGTAATAGACCAGGTATTTAAAAGAATGATCGAGCTAATAAATTCGCCTATTTTAGCTTGCAGCTTTAATATAGAAGAAGCCCTTGCATCCCCTTTTTTAGCCAAATGATAAAGACGCACGCGGGATGCTGCTAAAACAGCCGCCTCTGAGGCTGATCCGAGGGCCGCTAAAAGGATGAAAAAAAAGATCGCAACTACTGATAGAATTGAAGAAAGGAGTGTCATCGGGGTCCTTATGTGGTTCTTAATACGGAAAATGAGAACAACGTTTACATTTTCAACTTGGGCAGTATATCATTTCACAAACAAACAATCCAGACTCAGACAAACATGCCCCAGATCCCTCCCTCCCTCGGTATCGATTCTCTTTTACAAGACGAGACACTTCTTATGTCTCTCTCAAGGAAAAACGTTGGTCTTATTACAAATCAGAGTTTTCTGACACAAGACTATATCCCGTCAGCCTATGCTCTGCGCAAAAGGCTCGGAGAGGCTTTAAAGTGCATTCTAACCCCCGAACATGGCTGGAGTGGACTCATCGGAGAGGGCATAGGGATAGCCGATGGGTTTGATTCTCATTTAGATCTTCCTATCCTGAGTTTGTATGGAAAAAATAAGAAATTCGTTCCCTTCATCACTGAAAATAATATCGATGTTATTCTCATTGATCTCCAAGATATAGGCTTGCGGTGTTATACGTATGCAGCAACCTGCGCCAAGTTTTTAGAAGCCTGTGCAGAATTGCCTCTTGAAATCATCGTGTGTGATCGCCCAAATCCCCTTGGCTTACACCAGAAAGGCCCCCTTTTAGATCCTGATTTGCGGTCAATTCTTGCCTACCTTGATGTTCCTTTTCAACACGGCCAAACCATCGGACAGCTGCTTACCGACTTCAATCAAACCATGGGAAAGCCGCTCTCCCTGACGGTTCTGCCGTGTCCGCCCGTTCATGCCCCTTACCAGTATCCATGGACGCCGCCCTCGCCGAACCTCCCCTCATGGGAGTCTGTCCTTCTATATCCTGCGCTGGTTCTTTTGGAAGGGGTCAATGTCTCAGAAGGGCGCGGAACAACGCTTCCCTTTACCTCTCTCGGCGCTCCTGAGCTTGATCATTACTTACTGGTAGAGTTTTTAAACGACACACAAAGCAGCATTCGTGCACGCCCCATTACCTTTACCCCCCAAAGCGGCAAGTTAAAAGACAAAGAATGCCAAGGCGCCCACCTTTTGGTGCAAGATTCCTCTTCCCTGAATGCCCTCTCTTTAGGCATAAACGTTCTTCGCTTTTTAAAAGAAAATTATGCTTCTTTTGAATGGACTCCCATGGGATCCTCTCCTCTCCCAAAAGGAGAAGAGAGCTATTTTATAGACTATTTGCTGGGAACAGCGTCTGTTCGGGAAAGTCTTGACAATCGAGACTTTGAAACCCGTGCAAACTAGTAAACCTCAGTTTTGGATAAGGACCTCATTTTTTATTTTATAAACAATATATTACGTCGTTTCACTCCTCGCAATGACGCTAACCACCTGTTTTATGTGAGAGAGTTTAATCCCTCATCCAAAACTCAGGCTTTATTTTAAAGCCTTTGAGGGGAAACATGAGTATCACGTCTATCTGAATTTCTACACCACCTGGTTAGCAGCTTTCTTATGCTGAGGAATTTTCTTTACCTGTTTCTCCAATATCTTCATTCCAAAGACGGGGACATCTCTCAATAAAAGCGCTCATCATCTGAATTGTTTCTAGGTCATTGAAAACGATTATATCTACCCCTCGTGACCTCAGAAAATCTTCTTCTCCTTTAAAGTTAATATTTTCTCCGATTATGACGCGAGGAATTTTATATAAAAGGATTGCTCCACTGCACATGACACAAGGAGAAAGGGTCGTATAAAGAGTAGATTTTTTATAAACAATTGCTTTTTTGCGCCCTGCATTTTCGAAGCAATCCATCTCTCCATGTCGAATAGTGCTTCCCATTTGGACACGTTTGTTATGGCCCTTCCCAAGGATTACATCCTCGCAAACAAGAACAGCTCCGACAGGTATGCCTTGGTGGGAAAGTCCTTGCTTTGCTTCTTTTAAAGCTTCTTGATAAAATTTTAAGTCTTCTTGAGTGATTCTACTATCCAAATTTTGGATCATGTCCCTTATCCATTTCCTTGTTTTTATACTGCGAACACCTTACGAGGCGCTGCCCTCACAATCATTCACGCACAGGTGTAGGAT
>CANGTV010000014.1 GCA_947457015.1 Alphaproteobacteria bacterium
AAGAGAAGTTTGAGACTCGTTGCAGGATAAATCTGTCTGAAATTGAATAAAATGCTTTCAAAAGAGGCAGACAGTTAAGAAAAACTCCCCAAATCACTTCTAAAATCTAAAAAATACATCACTACTCTCTCCAATCCCTTCACCTCCTCTTAATCTCAGACTTTCGCAGCGGGTTCTATAGAATATTTAAAATACACACTTTTCATTTGTAATCTCTGGTTATAGAATGTTTTTTAAGCAAAAAAAATAGAGGTAAAAATGACCACACCAATAGTTGCCGTTGTTTATCATTCAGGATATGGGCATACAAAAAAATTAGCCGAATCTGTTTTGGAAGGTGTCCAAGAGAGTAAAAAGGCTACAGGCATCCTCATCTCTGTAGATGATGTAGATTCCCATTGGGAAGATCTTGATCATGCTACGGCCATTATCTTTGGTGCTCCCACTTACATGGGATCTGTTTCAGCTGGATTTTGGACTTTTGCTGAAAGGACCTCAAAAAGATGGATGGACATGAAGTGGAAAGATAAGCTTGCCGCTGCATTTATTAATTCAGGCTCTCAGAATGGCGACAAACAACAATCGCTGAATGCCATGTTCAATCTGTCACAACAACATGGGATGATATGGGTGGGACTTGGTTTGATGCCAGGTAATGCTAGTTCAACGGGATCTGTGGAAGATTTGAATAGATTAGGCTCCTTTGGCGGTGCCTTTGCTCAGTCCAACTCAGATGAAGGTCCCGATACGGCTCCTCCAAAATCAGACAGACTCACAGCCAAACACTTAGGTCAAAGGGTCGCTGAAATTTCTGCAAGATGGGAAACGGGCAAACAATAGGATTCAACGAGGAGAGGTTATTCCTTCACTTCCATCATGACTTCGTTTCGACGTAAAAATGGGAGTGTCCAGGGCGGATTATAAAAGGCAAAGATAGGTTCTCCTAGAGTCTTGAGGTTAGTTTCCTTTGCGTATTTAACAAGCTCCCCCAGATGTCTTTGTAGGCTTTCTTGGCTCGCTAAACCTGAAAATCTTATAACCGCATAACGTTTTGCGGGAATGGATAATACTTCCACTTGGCTATTATTAGGCATGGGCAGGGTTTCCATTGTGTATTCCGGCGGCATGACAAACCTAACTTTCCACTGTCCTGTGTGATCGGAAGCTTGTTGGATAACAGGCGCCGTCATGGCAATTTTTTCTCCCTGCTGTTGTATCACAGGAGCAGTCATGCTTATTTTTTGACGGGGAGCATTATTGCCAAAAATATAATCAGCAAGCATTCGAAACCCTTTTGAGATGGCTTCTTTCCGTTCCCCCTCAACCCTGACTTCAGCGACAAGAAGAGGCGGATACGCACGAATCTCAATGTTTCCACGGGATTCAATAACCTTAAACTTGGGTTCATTCACTTGGCTCATAATTGTTCCACTCATGGCTAAAAGGACTAAAAAAAGGATGAGAACCCCATACAAAATGTAACTTTTTTTAATTTTCATCTTATCAACTGTGTTGAATTTCATCTGACTTTTCGATTGTAGCACAAAATGAAATGACGACTTCATAAAAAAATGTTTTAGTGATGAAAAGAGGTTTTTAAATGATCCAGGAAAAACCAGCTATTCTCTGGCTTAGACAAGATTTAAGATTGGCAGATAATCCTGCTCTTCAAGCCGTATCAAATCATCCATTTTTTGCCCTGTATATTTGGGATGAGCAGGATCCTTGGTGTCCAGGAGGGGCTTCACGGTGGTGGCTTCATAAAAGCCTGAACGCTCTAAAACAGTCTCTTCGAGAACGAGGGGTGCAGCTTATCTTTAAAAGGGGTAACCCTCTTCATATTTTAAAAGCCCTTACCGACGAAACAAAGGCTTGTGGAGTTTATTGGAATCGATGTTATGAATCCTACGCTATTAATCGAGATAAGGAGATTAAAACATCCTTTAAAAATGAAGGCATTCCTTGTCAAAGTTTCAACGGATCTCTCTTGGCTGAGCCTTGGGAAATTCAAACGAAGACAAAAGGACCTTATCAGGTTTTTACCCCCTTTTGGAAAGTTCTCCAAAGCCTTAGCTTTCCCAAACCAAATCCAATTCCTGATCTTCAAGGATGGAACGTTCCTATTGTTTCTGACTCTATAGAAGAATGGGGATTTCAATCCACTTTATGGGGACAGGGCTTAGAAAAAACATGGCAGCCTGGAGAGAAGGGAGCTTGGGGAAGGCTAAGCCAGTTTATAGAGGAGGGAATTGAAACCTATGCGAGGAAAAGAGACTATCCTTCAGAAAACGGTACATCCCATTTATCTCCCTATCTTCATTGGGGTGAACTAAGCCCCACTCAAATTTGGCATCAAGTTTTACTTGCCCATGGGGTAGAAGCTCTTCCTTTTTTAAGACAGTTGGGATGGCGAGAATTTTCTTATCATCTTCTCTTTTACTTCCCAAAACTCCCCTCCAAACCACTTAGGTCATCTTTTGAGCGTTTCCCATGGGAAGTGAATGCTGGTGCCCTTAAAGCTTGGCAAACCGGGAAAACGGGATACCCCTTGGTGGATGCAGGGATGAGAGAACTCTGGCATACGGGAGTAATGCACAATCGGGTTCGTATGGTTGTGGCATCATTCCTTGTGAAACACCTCCTCCTTCCTTGGCAAAAAGGAGAAGAATGGTTTTGGGATACCCTCGTTGATGCGGACCTTGCAAACAATTCGGTCAGCTGGCAGTGGGTTGCAGGATGTGGGGCAGATGCTGCTCCCTATTTCCGCATTTTCAACCCTACGCTCCAAAGTCAAAAATTTGACCCCGCCGGCACTTATATAAAGCAATGGGTTCACGAGCTCCAAGCTCTGGATTCCCCCTATATTCATTCTCCCTGGCAAGCACCCTCCCACGTTTTAGAAAGGGCAGGGATTCAGCTGGGAACGACCTATCCCTTTCCTATCGTTGATCATGCTTTTGCTCGGAAGAGAGCATTGGAGGCTCTAAAAACCCTTTAATCATAAAATATTTTCAGCCATCTGTTTTAGATAGTCGGCTGCTTGCAAGCGGATAGAGGTTTTTTTGTCTGATTTAAACCTATCCCAATTTCCATAGGCATAATTCATCCGAGGATTGCCTCGGAGTTTATCTTCGTTTCTATCGATAAAATCCCAATACAGAGAATTGAATGGACAGGCGGCTTCACCTAATGTTTCATTGGGATCGTAGCGGCAGTTTTCGCAAAAATTGCTCATACGATGAATGTATTTGCCACTAGCGGCATATGGCTTGCTGGCCATAATTCCACCATCCCCGAAGAGGGCCATACCCAATGTATTAGGCAATTCCACCCATTCATAGGCATCAGAATATACTGCTAAGTACCATTCGCATACCTCTACGGGGTTTATACCTGCAAGAAGTGCAAAATTTCCCGTTACCATAAGGCGCTGAATATGGTGAGAGTAAGCATGATCTTTTGTCTGTCGAACACATTCTTCAATACAAAACATACGGGTGGGCTTGCCCCAATAAAATGCTGGAAGGGATCTCGAAGAGTTGAGATAGTTCATAGATGCATACTCCGGCATAAAATTCCAATAAATGCCTCTAACGAACTCACGCCATCCCAAGATCTGACGTATAAACCCCTCTACACAATTTAGGGGAGCCTTCCCCGATAAATAGGTAACTTCTGCCATCTTACATAATTCAATTGGGAGTAATAATCCTACATTTAAGTAGGAAGATAATAAAGAATGATAAAGGAAAGATTCTCCAGAAATCATAGCATCCTGATAATCACCAAAAAAGAGAAGTAATTTATCCATAAAATGCCTTGCTTCTTTTAAAGCTTGGTTTCGAGTAACTGCATAATAAAATGGCTCTAAAGTACCAAAATTATCTTCAAATCGATCATGAACAAGATGAATAACTTCATTAGAAATCCAATCTCTTTTATGTGAGATTCGCTTTGGAAAAGACATATTTTTCTGTGGTGGCTTTCTATTTTCCCTATCATAGTTCCATTTTCCGCCCACTGGCGTACCATCTTGTTCCATGAGAATGGAGTATTTTTTACGCATTTCACGATAAAAATATTCCATCCGTAGCGGCTTTTTATATTGAGCCCATTTTTGAAACTCACTTATGCTGCACAAAAATCTATTGTCTTCATGTATTTGGATTGGAACAGTTAAAGTGTTTTGCCAAAGCTTATATTTTTCACTTAACCTCCATTCTCCAGGTTCCGTGAGAATAAGTAAATCTAGCTTATGGTCTTTGAGCACACGAGCAACTTCACTGTCTAAAGTACCGGTGTTTTGGGGGTCATCGAGTTTGACATAGATTACTTTATACTCTTTTTCTTCAAGATCTTTGGCAAAGTGGCGCATAGCAGAAAATAAAAAAGCAATTTTTTTTGGATGATGTGGAACATAAGAGGCCTCCTCCATTACTTCACACATCATAATAATATCTGAATTTTTATCTATGCCATTCAAACAAGAAATTGTCATTGAGAGTTGATCATTAAGAATTAAGCGCAGAGCCTTCATAAAATACTCAAAACTTCACTTTGGGCCGAACGGAACTTAAACCACCATCAACACCCAGCACTTGACCAGTTATCCAAGAATTTTGTGGGTTAAGGAAAAACAAGATAGCACGAGCAACATCCTCGGATGTTCCTAAGCGGCCCAGAGCATGCATAGATTCTGAAATTTTTTTTGAGTTTTCATCGTTCGTAATCTGTATAGTCAAAGGTGTTTCAATAAGTCCAGGCGCTACGGCGTTAATCCGCAAATTGGCACTCGCATAGGTAGCAGCTGCTGAAAGGGTGAGCCCAATAATTCCAGCCTTTGCTGAGGCAATAGCCTCATGATTTGCAAATCCTTCCCTTGCTGCAGCTGATGAAATAAGAACAACTGATCCCCCATTAGTCATATATTTTCCAGCTGCTCGAACAGTAGCAAAAGAAGTTGTAAGAGAGCTTTCTATAACACTATTATATTGCTCTTTGGTTGTCAGGTGGGATGGCTTTAAAAGAAGGGATCCGCTGCAATTAACCACTCCATTTAGATCTCCCGCTTTTTTAAATATCTCTTCTACTGCATGAAAATCTGTTGCATCTAAATAAGCATCGGGAGTAATTTTTGAATTGTCACGCGCTGTCTTGAAAACGGTATGTCCTTCGCTTTTAAGCTGATGAACAACCGCTTGTCCAATACCGCTGCTCGCTGCAATGATTAAAAAGTTGGCCATAGCTATTCTTTCTTTAACTAGTAAATAATTACAAATTTGTTACAAAGCATCAGCAAAACTATGATTTTTATCTCTATGTCTGCATTCATCTTGACGAATGACTTGAATCAGCTCCAGAAGCGTAGAATTATTCGCCAGACCCCAATAAGATTGAGCTATAAAAGGTGTATTAATATTAGGAATTCTTCCCTCTTCTACCTCTTTGAGATATTGAGAATAGCTTGTGACAGCTTCTTCTTCCAAATAACCAACAGTTCTATGAGCTGTATAAGGAGAAAAAATATAGAGCACAATATAAAATATAATAAAAAATAATTGAGCAATTATTATAATGAAACGTTCTATTATGTTAGGTTGTGCAATATGAATGAATGTCATAAGATGCATTCGCTCATTTTCAGCCTCCTCGAGCAATTGCCTTATCCATCCTTCATCATCTTTAATTTTTCTCAAGCATCTCAAATGAATTAACATCCCCCCTACCATGCCCGGAATAGCAGCTACCGTCTCTAAAACTACAGCTCTATGACCATATCTCTTTTTAAAAAATGCATCTGCAAAAAAACGCATACATTTTACATAATAAAAGGCAACTTTATCTCGCCGATTAATAGGAGTGCGATGCTTATTAATATCACATTTGCTAATCATTAAAAACTCAATATTTATTATAAAATCATTGGTAAAAGTATTTATTTTTAGACAGTAACTTAACTGCTAAAATTAGCTTAGAAATTTTAAACGAGTATGCCTTTTTTGTATATGCTGAACCTCAATTTTTGTTAGCATTCATAATCAAGGTGTGAAGAGTGCTTTCTTTAGTTGCTATCATAAGACATAATGGGTGCTATGAATTTTACATTTTTTGTCTCTTCTGGAGAACATAAGTCTTCTTTAACTCCCTTTTTACGTCTATTGCCTTATCTTTGGCCAGCCAACGCTGTAGGACTGAGGATACGCGTCGTTATCTCTTTTTTATGCCTATTTCTCTCAAAGATATTTAATCTCTTAGTCCCACTTTATTTTAGAGACGCAGTTAATGCACTCTCTTTTGAGAAAGAAAATTTTATTATCGTGCTTCCTTTAAGCATACTATTAGCTTATGGTTCCATGCGATTTTTAAACGCCTTTTTTAGTGAAGTTCGTATCGCAATTTTTGCTCCGGTGGGTCAACATGCAACACGTAAGATTGCAGTTATGGTTTTTAAGCATCTTCATTGTTTAAGCTTACGTTTTCACCTAGCCCGTAAAACAGGAGGTATAAGTCGAGTTATTGAACGGGGAACAGGAGGCATTGAAAACTTTTTGTGGTTTTTTACAAATAATATAGCACCAGCCATTCTTGAAGTGATCTTTATGACTACAGCTATGTGGATCCTTTATGGTTGGAAATTCGCTTTTATTACCCTCGGAATCATTGCCATATATACTATTTTTACAATTCTAACCACAGAATGGCGAACACACTATGTCCGCAAAATGAATACAATCCAGGATCAGGGGAATGCGAGATCTATTGATTCTCTTTTAAACTATGAAACTGTTAAATATTTTACAAACGAGGACTATGAAACGAGTCGCTTTGATCTTATACAATCCCATTTTGAGAAATCTGCAATATTATATCAGTCTACCCTTGCAGTATTAAATGGTGGCCAAGGTATTATTATCGCAATAGGTACAACTCTAATTATGATCTTGGCTGCAATGGGCGTTGTAGATCAAACCTTAACCGTTGGTGATTTTGTGCTGGTAAATAGCTATCTACTGCAGGCTTTTATACCGCTCGGAGCTTTAGGATATGCATATCGTATCCTTAAACAATCCCTTGTAGATATGGAGGGAATGTTTTCTATTTTGGATGAAAATGCTGAAATTGAAGATAGCCCAACGGCGCGGCCGATACGTATTTCAGGAGGATCTATTGAATTTCGAAACGTTTCTTTCTCATATAATCCCAATCGCAAAATCCTAAAAGATGTTTCGTTTCAAATTCCTGCCGGAAAAACAATGGCAATTGTAGGAGAAAGTGGTGCGGGGAAATCAACAATCTCACGTTTATTATTTCGGTTTTATGATGTCACTAAAGGCACTATAATTATCGACGGACAAGATATTCGCAATCTAACCCAAGAGAGTCTTAGAAAAACGATCGGGGTTGTTCCTCAGGACACAGTCCTTTTCAATGATACGATTTATTATAATATTTCTTATGGTGACCCAGAAGCAACAACTGCTGCGATCGAAAAAGCTGCGCAGCATGCACAAATTGATAATTTTATTAAAAGTCTGCCTGAAGGATATAACACGCTTGTTGGAGAGAGAGGCTTAAAACTTTCAGGAGGAGAAAAACAAAGAGTCGCTATTGCAAGAACACTTTTAAAAAACCCTGCTATTTTTTTATTTGACGAGGCCACGTCTTCTTTGGATACAAAAACTGAAAAAGAAATTCAAAAAAATCTTCTTAAAATTTCTCAAAATCATACCACTCTTATCATTGCACATCGCCTATCAACGATTATTCACGCTGATGAAATATTAGTCCTTCATGAAGGTAAGGTGGTGGAACGGGGCACACATCTGTTCCTTCTTGCTCAGCAAGGCTACTATGCTGACATGTGGAAGCATCAACAAGATGAAGCACATAAGCTTAAATTAGTAGAGTAGATCTATTCCCGGATGGGTTTGTCAGCGATCCATATAGAAGAGGTTGCAAAGACAAAAGCCCATGCAGAAATCAATTGCAACCGTCTAAAACCGGTGGTTTGAATTAAAGTTTGCAAAGTAGATTAAAGAGTAGACCTCAGAACTCTGAAGTTTTAGCAAGGGCGGGAATTAAGTTGGAACGGCCTATCCCTTTCCTATTGTTGATCATGCTTTTGCTGGGAAAGAGGATGGGAAGCGCTGCACGTTCTTTAAAATTACCTGATTTTATTTAAAACAAAATTCTCAAAACTATTTATAGATTGATTGTTTTTTAAATTTTTTAAGAGAGAGATGTGAATTTTATCAAGTTTCGGGAAAAAATCATTATTAATATAAGTGAGGTTCTTTGGGATCATATTTTTTGGAAGAACAGTTACCCCGAGTCCGGCTTTAACAGCAGCTAAGGTTCCTGCATAACTTGAGCTTGTATAAACAATACGCCACTTCAGGTCTGCAGTTTCTAAAGCTTGAAGAGCACGTGTTCTATAAACGCAGGGTTGGGGAGAGAGGACGAGAGGAAGAGCCTGTTCTTTTTCAAGAGTAGCCCTTAAACTCTGGTTACAAACCCACTCTAAGGACTCCGTCAAAAGATTGACACCGTGGGGAAAATCTTTGGGGCAAGTCATTTTCGTTAAAACAATATCAAATTCACCCTTCTTGAATCGCTCTAAAAGATTAAGGGTTAAGTCGCATTCCACGTTTAGCAGAATTCCCGGATGAATTCGTGAAAAATCTGCAAGGACATCCGCTAAAAAAAAGGTGGCAAAATCTTCAGGAACACCAAAGCGAATTTCTCCTTTAAGGTGATGTTCTTTGAAATGAGAAGTAACCTCGTGGTGTAAAGAAACAATCCGTTGTGCATAAGTGAAAAAAATTTCTCCTTCTGTGGTTAAAGAAACGGTTTTTTCCCTTTTTAAAAGAGTAACTCCCAGCGTTTGCTCTAGTTTAGAAATTTGCTGACTAACTGCGGATTGGGTGCGGCTAACTTTTTCTGCGGCTTTTGTGAAACTACCACTTTCAGCCACTGATAAAAAACATTGAAGAGTAAGATGATCAAAGCTCATAAGAATTTCTGATTTATAAGATTAAAATTATTAACTTTCCTTATCGTAATCATAAATGCATAGAATGTCATTAACCAAATGCATTCTGAGGAGCTTTTATGACAATTTTAACCCTATTCATTCAAAATATACTGTCCCCACCCATTCTCTTTTTTTTATTAGGATGTCTTTGTGGATTTATAAAATCAGATCTTGTCATTCCCGATAGCATCAGCCGCTATCTTTCCATTTATTTAATGATGGCTATTGGGTTTAAGGGAGGCGTTGCCCTTACCGACACTCCAGAAATAAATGGCCAAGTAATATCTATGCTTTTGGTTGGCGTAGGAATTGGGTTTCTTCAACCTTTTGTTGGGTTTTCATTATTAAAAATAACAACAAAATTAGATCGCACAACAGCTGCGGCAGTTTCTGCCCACTATGGATCCATCAGTGTCGTAACCTTTGTTACTGCTGTAAGTTTTTTACAAGAGGGTCATATTCTTTATGCAGGTTACATTGTTGCGGTCCTTGCCCTTATGGAAGCTCCAGCAATTCTGTCGGGCTTGATGATTGCGAATCATGGCTTATCTAAGGGATTAGAAAGAAGGAAAAGCAATATGAGAGAAATTTTTACAAATGGAGCTATTTTGCTCTTAATGGGCTCTTTCCTCATAGGTATTTTAACGGGAAAGGAAGGTTTACAAAAAATGACTGGATTTCTGGTTGATCCTTTTCAAGGCTTTTTAGCCCTTTTTCTTCTAGATATGGGGCTTTTTGTATCTAGACAAGCTCACCACCTAAAAGAATTTAGTCCTAGCCTGTTTGTTTTTGGTATCTACATGCCTTTGATTGGAGGGGGATTTGGGGCAGGGCTCAGCAAAGTATTAGGATTAGATATTGGCACTGGAACGCTGTTTATGGTTCTTTGTGCCAGTGCCTCCTATATTGCCGTTCCTGCTGCAATGCGAACAGCTCTACCTAACGCAAAAGCGGGGATATATATTCCTCTTTCTTTAGGCATTACATTTCCGTTTAATATCTTGATCGGGATCCCTTTTTACTTTGCAGTTGCAAAATATATTCTCAATTAATTCTATTTTAAAATGACTTATCAAGATAATTACTGCGTTCTCAATACACTGCATTCTAAGTCAGAGGCTCTTGCTGAACCTTTTTTAAAAGAGTTAGGAATCAGAGTGATCGAGCAAAGGGGAGATACAGACCAACTTGGAACATTTTCAGGAGAAGTGGAACGTCCCGGTACCATGTTCGAGGTTTTAAAAAAGAAGTGTGAAATGGGAATTGAACTGAGTGGTTTTAAATTAGGCCTTGCGAGCGAAGGAAGCTTTGGATCTCATCCCAGCATCCCCTTTTTGGCCTGTGATTATGAAGCACTCATGTTCATGGATAGAGAAAATGATTTCTTTGTATATGAAACAATTATCACTGAAAACACAAATTATAAATCGAAGGACATAAAAGAAGAACATGAATTTTTTAATTTTGCTGAAACAATAAAATTCCCTTCCCACGGCATCATCCTTCGACCTTTGGAATGGGAAGATAAATCTTTGATCTTCAAAGGGATAAAGACCTTAGAAGGATTTCGTAATGCTTTTAAAATTTGTCAAAAAGCATCATCAAGCAAAAGTGTAAGACTTGAAACAGATATGAGAGCTCATATGAATCCAACACGGATGATGGTTATTAGAGTATTGGCTCAAAGATTATGTCTGCGTCTAAAAATGAAATGTCCAAAATGTAGAATGCCTGGATGGGGGAAGGTCCGTATTTTAAATGGTCTTGAATGTAGAGAGTGTGGGACACCTACTGAAAAGATAAAAGAAGAAATTTTTGGATGTGTTAAGTGTTCTTATGAACAAAGTGTTAGAAAAGAAGAAATCGTTGGCCCTGAAAATTGCCCATATTGCAATCCCTAGCTAAGCCTTCAAATCCATGGTTGGATAGTCGGTGTATCCTTTTGTACCTGGAGTATAGAAGCTTGTGAAATCAGGACTGTTGAGAGGCGCATTTTGACTAAAGCGCTGGACCAAATCGGGATTCGCTAGGTAGGGTACTCCGAAGGCAATGGCATCTGCCTCACCTGCCGCCAAGGCATCATTTGCCAATTTATTAGTATAACCCCCATTGGTAATAAGAACGCCTTGATAAATTTTACGCATATGAGGGGTTACCCGTTCCCCCTCTTCAGCAAAGAAATGACCTGGGAGGGCTTCCATTGTATGAATATAAGCTAAATTTAAGGGAGCAAGAAGTTCGGCCGCCCGTGTAAAAGTATGAATGGGGTTACTATCCTTCATGTCATTATAGTGACTTCTGGGCGACAAACGCACGCCAACTTTTCCAGCTCCCACAACATTAACAACGGCCTTGGCCACTTCTATAAGAAAGCGAAGCCGATTATCAAGACTTCCCCCATAGTCATCTGTGCGCTGGTTAGAGCCATTACGGATAAATTGGTCAATCAAATAACCATTTGCCCCATGCAACTCCACCCCATCAAAACCCGCTTTCATGGCTCGTTTGGCAGCAGATGCATAGTCTTCCACTATTGCCTGAATTTCCTCCACTGTGAGTGCGTGGGGGGTAACATAAGATTTCTTACCAATAGGGGTATTAGTCTCTCCCTGAGCTGCAATCGCCGACGCGCCAACGGGTAATTTCCCTCCTAGAAAATCAGGGTGGGAAACACGTCCCATATGCCACAATTGCAGGAATATATGACCTCTCTTAGCATGAACGGCATAAGTCACTGCTTTCCAGCCTTTTTCTTGAGCATCAGTCCAGATGCCAGGAGCATTCAACCAACCCTGTCCCTGAGGGCTAATAGCCGTTGCTTCAGTAATGATGAGTCCTGCTCCAGCTCGGGAAGCATAATAATCCTCCATGAGTTTCCCAGGAACAGCGCCATCTTCGGCTCGACCTCGTGTCATAGGTGCCATAATGATACGATTGGAAAGGCGATAATCTCCTATAATTATAGGGTCGAATAGTGTTGGCATGGTTTAATTCCTTGTCGTATTTTTTCAAATGTGCGCCTCCATCTCTATTTTGTCGATACCTATTTGTGTGGAGAGAAAGTTCCCCGTCTCATCACAAGAGAGTTTTTCTACGTCCAAGAAAAAGCTTCTTAACTTTTTTTTATACATCTCTCCCATACTTATTCCATGCTAATAAATAAATTACAAAGAAGAGAATAAAAATGACCATAAAAGGATTATTCTTTGTTGGAAGATTAATTGTTCTTCTCAATCTAGCTTTTGCAACAGGGGGAATGCTCATGGCACAAGATCATCAAAACAACGCAGAATCGGTTTTTGATTACAAAGATCAACCGAAGGAATTTTGGGAAACTCACCTTGCTCCAGAAGCTTACAATGTTTGCAGAGTTCATGGAACGGAGCGAGCGGGTTCAGGGAAGTACGATAAATTTTATGAGAAGGGAACGTATTATTGTGCCTGCTGTGGGGGGGATCATGCCGTTTATAGCTCCAAAGCTAAGTTTGACTCAGGTACAGGATGGCCAAGTTTTTATGAACCCATAACAGGAGGGGTTGTCGTCCGCAAGGATCCAAACGATAGTCTTCGAGGGCTCGTGGGATTGGCAAGAAATGAGGTGATATGTTCCCGCTGTGGGTCTCATCTGGGTCATGTTTTTGATGATGGTCCTCCCCCTACAGGCAAAAGATATTGCATGAATTCAGTGGCTCTCACCTTTACCCCCGAGGGAGAAAGTCCCAAGCGGACATATACTGTGACGCCTGCTCAATCAGGGGAAATGAAAAAATGAGGATGCTTCTCACTGCATTAGCAATCGTAATAGAACTTTTCATAACCACGTTAAAGGCTGAGGAAAATATGACTCCAGAAAAAAAAGAAGTCGCCATTTTTGCCATGGGGTGTTTCTGGTGTGGGGAATCGGAATTTCGAGACCATGATTCTGGTAAGCCCTTGCCGGGAATACTTTCCTTGCGGGTGGGGTATGCAGGAGGAACAAATCCGAATCCCACCTATGAAAGCCATGAAGGATATAAGGAAGCGGTTAAAGTTGAGTTTGACCCTGTTATTATTTCTTATGAAAAGCTCTTAGATATATTCTGGCACAACGTGGACCCTCTTGATGCAAAAGGTCAATTTTGTGACAAAGGGTTTCCCTATACATCCGTTATCTTCTATCAAGGGGGCGATCAAAAAAAGGCGGCACTTGCTTCTCTGCAAAACACGCATAAGGCCTTAGGAAAAGAAGTTGCTACTGAACTCATTCCTGCCACAACTTTCTATGATGCTGAAGAGTATCATCAAAAATACAAAGAGAAAAATCCAGTTCGATATCGCTTTTACCGATGGAATTGTGGTCGAGATCAAAGGTTACAAGAAGTCTGGGGGAGTTTAAAATCTTTGCATGAAAAAAAATAAAACACGACTCACACCCGACTTTTGCGTGATTGGAGCTGGCTCTGGAGGGCTCTCCTTTGCAGCCGGAGCCGCACAAATGGGAGCGTCGGTTGTTCTTGTTGAGCGCTCTAAAATGGGGGGAGATTGTTTGAATACCGGGTGTGTCCCCTCAAAGGCCCTCATTGCTGCGGCTCAAATTGGACACGATATTCAAACGTCGTCAAAGTTTGGATGGCGCCTTGAAAGGCCAAAGGTTGATTTTAAAAAGGTGTATGATCATGTGCAAGGTGTTATTGCAAGCATCGCTCCACACGATTCTGTAGAACGATTTGAAGGACTGGGCGTCAAAGTCATCTCCGAGGAAGGTCAATTTAAAGATGACAAAAACCTTGAGACGAAAACTCACCTCATCCAAGCCAAACGCTTTGTCATTGCGACAGGAAGTCACCCCTTTGTCCCGCCCCTTGAGGGGCTCTCCCAGGTTCCTTACTATACGAATGAAAACATCTTTTCTCTTCAGGAATTGCCGAAGCATCTTGTTGTTATTGGGGCCGGTTCCATTGGAATCGAGTTGGCACAGGCCTTTCATCGATTGGGAAGTCAAGTGACTGTTTTAGAAGCCTTCAAAGTCCTCCCCAAGGATGATCCGGAAATAACGGCAAAGCTCAAGGATATTTTAATTGCAGAGGGTATTGACATCCAAGAGAACGCGAAAAACATTTCAATTCAGAGAAAGTCTAAGAATATTAAATGTTCCTATGAAGATGAAAAAGGAAAATCACATGATATTTTGACTTCTCATGTGCTAGTTGCAACAGGGCGAAGACCCACGATTGGAAATCTCAACCTTGAAGCAGCACATATAAAGTTTTCTCTCAAGGGCATAGAAGTTGATTCAACTTTGAGAACTTCAAATTCAAGGGTATACGCCATTGGAGATTGTACTGGTGGGTATCAATTCACCCATGTGGCGAACTATCATGCTGGTCTTGTTATCAGAAATGGCATTTTTAAATTGAAGGCAAAAGTCCAAACGACAGCTATTCCTTGGGTTACCTATACGAATCCTGAACTTGCCCATGTGGGATTTCTTGAATCCCAACTGCAAGCTCAAAAGATTCCCTACAAAGTTCTTCACCTGGATTTTGATGACAATGATCGCGCACAAGCAGAACGCCGAATAGAAGGGGTGATAAAGATTCTTGTTTCCCCTAAGGGGCACATTTTAGGGGCCACAATCTTAGGTGCTTCTGGAGGTGAATTAATTTATCCATGGGTGATTGCTGTTCAAAATAAGTTAAAAATATCAGCCATTGCTAATTCCATTGCCCCTTATCCCACACTCAGTGAAATCAACAAACGCATAGCTGGACAATTTTACGTTGATAAGCTTTTCAGTTCCCGAATGAAAAGAATTGTCCATTGGCTCATGTGGCTCACCCGATGAAATCGCTCAAAAAATATCTGCCTCTTCTTTTCATTATTCTAGCTTCTCTTACAGTTTGGCTAACAGGGCTTCATCATTATTTTAATTTTGATATCTTGGGAGTCTATCACCTAGAGCTTCAACACTTTGTGATGCAGCACCTTGTGATGGCGGTTTTGATTTATTCTATTTTGTATATCGTCGTGGTGGGGCTTTCTATACCCGTTGCTACCTTTATGACCCTGTTGGGCGGTTTTTTGTTTGGACAATTCTTAGGAACAGTAATGGTTGTTATTTCTGCAACCCTAGGAGCCACAATTCTTTTCCTAGCTATGCGATCTGCCTCTGAATCTTATGTTAGAGAAAAAGCAGGCCCCTGGCTAAAAAAGATGCAGAAGGGATTCCAAGAGAATGCACTGTATTATCTCTGGACGCTCCGCTTGATTCCTCTTTTTCCGTTTGTGGCAGTGAACCTCGTCGCAGCCATTCTCCAAATTCCCCTCCGCACTTTTTTCTGGGGGACATTCATCGGCATTATTCCAGGGTCATTTGTCTACGTCTCAATTGGAAATGGTCTCAAGGATGTGATTCAAGAGACCAGCTTTTCTGCCAAAATTATCCTTGAACCCCACATTATGATTGGACTTATTGGACTTGGGATTCTGTCTTTATTGCCTGTTCTTTATAAACGATATCATCAGAAGTAAGAGGTTCTGCGCCAAAGTCATTCCAGGCTTGATAAATCCGCCCCAGGGTTGTCATCCAGCACATCACCCCATAAATGAGACAAAGCTCTGGAAACATGTCTGGAATCACGCACATGAGAATCAGAACGATTGCCGTTTCAGTACCCTCACAAATGCCACCTAAGTGATAAAAAGACTTCTTTCCTCGACGGCTACACTGCTTTTTCTTCTTCGCTGCAATGGTTGCGTAAGTCAGAAAGGATGTAATGGGGCCGATAAAGCTAAAAATAAGAAAGGATGCCCAAAAGGCATTTAGTGGGTTTGCAGCGGCAAAGGCAAAAACAATGCCGGAGTAGATAATAAAATCGCAGACAATATCAAGAAATCCACCAAAATCACTCAAGTCAGAATGACGGGCAACGGCCCCATCGATGCCATCTAGAAAACGATTCAGGAGAAGAAAAATAAGGGCATACTCATAATGATTCATCCCAATCATGACCATGGCTACTATACCCATTAGAAATCCTAGAAGGGTAATGGCATTAGCCGTCATCCCCCGCTGCACAAGTTGTTTTCCAATGAAATTAAGAGGAGGATCAATCAAGGGTCTTACATAGGGATCGAGCATACTTCCTCCTGGGTTGTGTATTTACAAATGGGTTTTGCAATTGACTATCAATAAACTCATTCTGCCTTAAAATAACGTAACATAAAAATGCCATAAATCTGAGGAAGGATTGTGTTGATTATAGCAGCTACGTTGTTGGGGCTCTTTTGCATGGTCTTACACCATATCCCACACTTTTGCAGAGGGTTCTTATTTTTATTAAAAGGAGCCTCAATACTTTAAATGACAATGGTTTTATTAAGGGGCTCTGCCAACCCTTGAGTTGTTCTTTTAAGAAGATCCTGAAAACCCCGCTCTTGCACGTTAGATGATTTTAGCAGTATGTTTTTTTATTATCTCTCATATAACTGGCTTTTTCTTATGGCGTCTTCTCGACTTTTCATGCCAATTTTGTGTTTATTGGCGGCTTTGGGGATTTTTTCCACCTCTCTTTATCTCCCCTCCTTACCCGCCATAGGAAAGGCGCTCTCTGCTTCGCAAGAATCTGTTCAATTAACCCTCACTGTCTTTTTTTTAGGATCCTCTATCGGAAGTTTACTGTTAGGTCCCCTCTCGGACCACATGGGCCGTCTTGTGGTTGCAAAAGGAGGGCTGGTTCTCTTTGTGATCGCAAGCTTTTGGTGTGCGCAGGCTGACACCATTTTAAGTTTGTTGATGGGAAGATTCTTACAAGGAGTTGCTGCAAGCGCAGGTCCCCTTGTTGCACGAGCCGTCGGCCGTGACCTGTATGAGGGCGCTCACTTCACCAAGTTTTCAGCCACACTTATGATGGTCATTTCGATCTCCCCTGCTATTGCCCCCACTTTGGGAGGACTCATCGAATTTTATTTTGGATGGGAGAAAAATTTTTACTTTCTTATGGTCTTCGGGCTTATTCTTGTGATCCTGGTCTGGATATGGCTTCCTGAAACGAATGACCGCCCTCCTACATCTCTGCATCCTTATGCGGTCTTTAATAACTATCGTATCCTCTTTAAAACCCCTGCCTACGCTTGGTTGTGTCTTGGTGTTGGGTTGCAATGTAGTGCGCTTTTTTGCTATGTCACCATGTCGCCTTATCTCTTTATTTCTTTGTTTGGATGGTCAGCTCAAACTTATGGATATGTGGGAATTGCAACGGCTTTTGGGAATATGGCTGGCTTTGCCTTCGGACGCCACATGGCGCATCGCATAGGCGCCACCCAAGGCATTTTGATTGGGAGTTTCTCGTCCGTTTTTCTAAGCTTTGCTTTTATCGGAAGCGCCTTTATTCTCCCTATAACGTCGACGCTTCTGATTGTATATGTATTTTGTTTTTTTTGTATGCAAGCCCTCTCTGTTGTAAATATGTCAGCCGCCGCTATGAATTTTTTTCCTCATATGGCAGGAACATCCGCTGCGATGGTTGGGGCGGTTCAAATTGGAGCCGGCGTTTTTGGAAGTCTTCTGGCAAGCCTTCTCCCCGTTTCTCCTTTTGCTTTGGGAGTAACGCTAGGAGGATTAAGCCTTTTCACCTTTATGATTGGCCTCTTTCTTGAAAAGAAGAAATGGCTGGGGCGGTAGGATTCGAACCTACGCATGGCGGTACCAAAAACCGCTGCCTTACCGCTTGGCTACGCCCCAAAGAGAGAGCCTATACCATAAAAATAATTAAGAAAAATTGCAACCATTTGTTCACAGGCCCTTTCTTTTACTTATAAGAAAAGATATCCTTGTGTAAGAAAAAACTCATCCAAAGGACGATCATGTTTATAAGAATTGTTTGCCTTTTCCTATGCCTTCTTTCTCTTGAAGGCTGCGAGAAATCTGCTCAGACGGAAGAACAAAAGCCTTTAATTGTCATCATCTCTCCTGACAATCCTCCTTTTGAGTTTAAAGAAACGGCTCAAGGAGGTGACCAAGTCATAGGGTTTGATGTGGCTGTGATCAAGAAACTAAGCCAGCACTTAGGTCGCCCTATTAAGATCGTAGAGTCTGATTTTGCAGCCATCATTCCTTCTTTGCAATCAGGACGCGCTGATATGGGTATTTCCACAATCGTTGCTACCGATGAACGCAGGAAAAGCGTTGACTTTTCAAACCCTTATTATGAACATAAGATTGCTCTTCTTGTGCCTGAAAATTCGCCTGTCACATCTGAAAAAGACCTTTCAAGCCAAACTTTAGGGGTTCAGCTTGGAAGCTCCCATGAAGTGTTGGCAAAAAAATGGGAAGCGACTCTGCCTGGACTTTCTCTTGTGTCCCTCAACAAGGGCGGAGAACTTGTTCAAGAACTTAAAAATAGCCGCATTCAAGCCATTCTTACAGAAGAAACAACAGCCCACAAAATTGCCGCCTCCACAGCCGGTCTGAAGGTTATTGCTTTAGATATTCCTGGAGAAGAACTTGTCATTGCATTTCCCAAAGGGTCTCCTTGGGTCGTTCCCACCAATCAGGCCCTTAAAGCTATGAAAGAAGACATTGAGAAAATTGCTGACAAATGGGTCAGTGACTAATGGGTTTAGATTTTGAGCGCATATTACCGTCTATACCTTATATCCTCCAAGGAATTCCCGTGACCTTGGCTTATACAAGTGTTTCCTTATTTTTTGGTTTTATATGGGGAGCGCTTCTGGCCTTATGTAAGGTGAGTCATCTTACATTTCTCAAGTGGGTTGCTGTTTTTTATACCTCTATCTTCAGAGGAACCCCTCTGCTTTTACAGCTGACCCTCATTTATTTTGCAACTCCCCAGCTCGTGGGGTATAATATTTCCATCTGGGAAGCTGGAATTTTAGCCTTCACCCTTAATTCAGCGGCTTATATTTCTGAGCACTTCAGAGCCGGCATTGGGGCCGTTGATAAAGGGCAAACAGAGGCTGCTCTTTCTCTTGGAATTCCTTACTCTTTAATGATGAAAGATATTATCTTACCCCAAGCCATTCGTAATATTCTTCCGTCCCTTGTCAACGAATCCATCGATTTATTGAAAGAGTCGGCCTTAATTTCAGTTATCGGAGGCGCGGATATTCTAAAGCGCGCCACCATTGTCGCTAATGAAAAATACATTTTCTTTGAGCCCCTGCTTGTTGCGGGAGCTTTGTATTACGTTCTTGTCATGGTCTTGACATGTATGGCTCACTTGATTGAAAAGAAGTTAAAAACGTCATGATTCGCCTTGAAAATATTCATAAATTCTTTGGATCTCATGAAGTGCTGAAAGGCATTTCTGGGGAAATTTCTCAAGGAGAAGTTCTTGCTATTATCGGTCCTTCAGGATCGGGGAAGTCAACACTTATACGCACTATTAATCTTTTAGACCCTCCCACAAGTGGTAAAATTTATATCGATGGAACTTGTATTACGGAAGGGTCTGTAGATGTTGGAAAAATTCGCACAAAAATGGGAATGGTTTTTCAGCAATTTAACTTATTTCCTCACATGACAACTCTTGAAAATGTGGCCTATGCGCCCATCAAGGTTAAAAAACTTCCTCGACAAGAGGCCTTAAATTTGGGAAAGATCCTCCTCCAAAAAGTGGGTCTTGAAGACAAGGAAAAAACCTATCCTCCTCAGCTTTCGGGGGGCCAAAAACAACGGGCGGCCATTGCGCGTGCTTTAGCCATGGAACCAGAAGCCATTCTTTTTGATGAGCCTACCTCTTCTCTTGACCCCGAAATGGTCAAAGAGGTCCTCAATGTTATGAAAGGCTTAGCTCACACCGGCATCACAATGATTGTTGTCACCCATGAAATGGGTTTTGCACGCGAGGTTGCAGATCGTGTGTGGTTCTTGGATGCAGGACAACTGATCGAAGATTCCCCCAGCCACACATTTTTTAGAGAGCCCCGCACAAGACGTGCCTATGAGTTCTTGGAAAAAGTCCTTTAGAGTAATCTTAGTTTTTGGATAAGAGCCGAAGTTGTTAGCGTCATTGCGAGCGAAGCCACCCAGTGCAAACAACGCATGCCCCCAGGACAGGCAGCCTTCTTACTCACGTAAATTCAGAATTTTTCTAGCGAAGTAAAAAAGATGTATTCCTATGGAATAAATTCTTTGCTCTGGGTTGCTTCGGAGCAAAGCTCCTCGCAATGACGTTTATAAAACAAGAAAATGAAAATCTTATCTGAAACTGAGGGTTGAGAAGTGTAGCGGTGTAGCAGTATCCAAAAAAACAAACAAACGAATACCAACAAACTTGAATACTGCTATACAGCTACACTGTGAACCTTACGCCGCCAATCTTGCTTGGGGAACAGCAGGAAAAAGAGCGGGGCGAAGAGGAGACTGGAGCTTGTATTTTCTCTCTGACAAAGGAAGAATGCCATGGAAGAGCCCATCCAATGAATCTTGAGGTTTGACTTCTAATATGTAAGGCCAAAAACCTCTATTTTTTGTTCTCAGATGCTCGAATGGATTTAAGGTGAGGCACAAATAGCTAATTCCTTCTTGATGTCCAAATTCCATAAATTTCTCTAAGAGATTTTTGTAAAATTTCTGATGGCAGCTGCCTCCGCTGGCGTTAAACGGGGCGCGTTTGTCCTCAATAAAGAAAGAGAGGGTTCCCACCCATACCTCCTCCATCTGAGGAGTAAGCGTTGAAACGATACCTTTAAGTTGGCTTTGAAGCTCCGTCACCCTCTTTTTATGGAGAATAGAGCCGCCATAAATTCCAGACTCTTCATCTTCACCGACTATAAAGGTAGCTTGTGTTTGTTCTTCGTAAGAAAGGGGAATATCTTGATAAAGACGCATGAGTCCCATTAAAAGATCAATGCGGCCTTTATAATAACATTGTTGTGTTGGTTCAATTATTTTAAGCATACAATGCTCCCTTTCTTACCTCATTACGCTAAAATTTTTTAAAGTCGCCCCCGCTAAAAAGAGAGAAAGGAGCTTTTTAAGGGCCCCTTTCTCCAGTTGTAGGGAGACTTTACAGGGAAATGTAGGGATACTTTCCCTGCGAACTTTCTTAGCCGTAGCTAAGAAAATAGAATTGAGAGATGATAGTTTTGGAGCTATTTTCCTCATGAATTTTCCTATCTCTCCCATAGTTAAAATTCTAATGCATAACTCATGCTATTATACTAGAATAAGCTTGTCAACATAAATTTACAAAATTAAATATCGTAAAAATGGATATTTTAGGAGTCACATGAGAATACAATCAATCTACGTTTTTGTGAAACTTGCAGAAAACAACTGCGATTTCGGAGTCCATAAGCTTTTGGGACTCCCGCGCTCTTCTATGTGGGCGCACATTTCTGACTTAGAAAAAACACTTGGGAAAAAGCTTATCAATAGGAAAAAACAAAGCTTGTCTTTTACGGCTGCGGGCGAAGAGTTTATCCCTTACGCGCAAAAAATGTATCAATCCTTTGAAGAAAGCCTTGTGACCACCCATAGTGCTGAGGATTCCCACGTTGGAGGAGATCTGATCATCTCTGTGACGCTGGCAATTGCCCTCACCTGGTCTATGGAGAGTATTAAAAAATTATACTCGGAATTTCCGAACTTACGGCTGCATATCACTGCTTCAGATGTTATCTCAAAAGAAGAAGAAAATGCCTCTGACATTCTTATTCGTCCCTTTGGAGAGTCTGAGATTTTCTCTAAAATATGGTGTATTGCCTATCACCATGGATTATTTGCAAGCCAAGAATATATCGATAAAATGGGTCTTCCCAAAACTCCTGAAGAGCTGGCTTTTCATCGGGTTATCGGCTTTGGAGAATATAAATTCAGTTATTATGATGATATTAACTGGCACTTAAAGGGGCAAGCTGGCTTGCCGAAAATAAAGCCTTTTTTAACCATCAACTCAACAACAGCTGTTTTCGACGCGGCGCGCCGTGGGTTAGGGATAGGGTCCCTCTCTATTGAAGCCAGCAAGGTTTATGAGTATGAACTTGTAAGAGTGCTCCCCCAAATTGTAGGTCCAACAGTAAAAACATGCTTTTGTGTTAAAAAGAGCGCCACAGGTCGAAAGTTAAACACCATCAACACATTTAGGGATTATTTTGAAAATTACCTCAAACAACATGGTGTAAAAATTTTGCCCTTAGAAGAGGATGTGTAGGAGTATATAGTCATATATATGAAGTTGACATGTTTTTATCCCCCCTTGTCCTCGCGAAGGCGGGGAATGACAAGGAAGAAATTTCTTGAATTTGATCAGTCGCTGATAAACTGGAGCTAGAAAAAGAGGAAGGATCAGAGAAAGAGGAGAAAGAATCCCTTAAAAAAAGAAGGAGAATATCATAAGGGGGCAAGCGTTAGCTTGCCCCCTTTCTTCAACTATGGATGCTTTGGTGACATGCTACACCTCCTTCTGTATTGTCCAGTTATAGACTAGCAAACATCAAAATCAACAGCAAGATAAATTTTATGTTAAATTTTATTGACTTGACGAAAAAGTATCTTGAGGCATATTTTTGCTAGAAGGTTTCTCTTTCTACCCACTCTTTTTCTGCTGAGAGTCAGGGAAAGGCTTGCGTGCCAAAAGAATTCCCAGCAAGCTAAGAGCTCCAAGCCCCATCACAAAATAAGCTGGCGCTATCGTCGATTCAAAGAATTGTTCGAGCCCCACACAAATAATAGGAGACAACCCGCCAAATAATCCCTCTCCAATCGCAATGCCCAGTCCCATTCCTGAGTATCGTCCAACGACGGGGAAACTTTGAGACAGATAAGCAGGCGCTGGCCCCGCATATAAGCTTGAACAAAAACTAAAAAAAACGACCCCCATCATTACCGCAGCAAAGGCACTGAAAACGGTCATATAATAAAATATAAAAATAGGAGAAATAATCAATAAAATACTCGTTAATCTTAACTGAGTCTCTCTCCCAAATTTATCAGAAAAAATCCCTAAGGTCGGAGATAAGATAATGCATAAAATTTGCGTTAAGCAAGCCAGTCCTAATGGATCAATATCGTAATTTCCGGCTGCTCTATCAAAATAATAAAAGTTAGGAATGTAGACGGTTGCAAGATAAAACATAGATACAGGGATACTCGAGATAAAAACCGCGGAAAAAAGCGGCCTTTTATAATTTCTAATCACATCTACCAAAGGAACGTTATTTCTTTTCTCTGGTGCTTTATTTGCAAGAAAAACAGGAGTTTCTTTCATCGTTTTCATAAGAGCATATAAAAAGATACCCATAATAGCAGATAATAAAAAAGGCAGTCTCCACTCCCACCCTTCTATTCCTTTAGCATGATCAAAGAAATAAGAGGTTGCAGTCCCCAAAAGGGTTCCAAAAATCCCAATTGCTGCAACGATTCCACAGCCCAACGCTGCATTTTCTTGCTTCATGTGTTCTTGAATATAAATTATAGCGCCTGTGTATTGACCCCCTACGCATAGGCCCTGCACAAGCAAGCATAATAAAAGCAAAGCACTGCTTGCCCATCCAATTTGCGCATAAGACGGGATAAGGCCAATACATGTTGTTGCGATGGTGATTGCCACAAGGGATTGGGTGAGCGCTGCTTTTCGTCCATACTTATCCCCTATATGGCCAAAAATAATGCTCCCTATGGGCTTCAGAAGAAAAGTAATGCTAAAGGTCACAAGACCTAAGACTCTTGTTAATTCATCACTTTCTGTGTGGAAAAAAATTGGTGCTAAAATAACGGCAGAAAAAGCATATACTGAAAAAGCGTAATAATGAAACAAACTACCAAGCAGTGAAATAAATACGGATCTTTTTTGTACTTTCATCTATAATCACCATCCTTTTCGCTCTATTTGCCTGGATTTATTGACTTTATTGGCATTGTTTCATACTTCTGAAAACTCTGCTAGAAAGAAATGCAGAATGTCGCAAACAAATGATCTGATATACTCGGTTGCCAAAACACATCTTGGATGTCAAATTTAAGGACGGGTCTAAACTCATTTACATTTGATGATCTGCATATTGCTGAGCAGGTTTCGTCATTAATTTTTAAAGTCTCGTTTTCAGGTCGCAAAGAGGGGAGGATCATGCTTGTACGCTCTGTTTTTCTAGGAATTCAAATGATTCTGGCGTTGTCTGTGGGAGCTTCTAATATGCTTTATGGAAAAGATTTGGTGGAAGCTATTAACGAAACTTACACACAAGAAGCTCCTTATGAAGCGCCACCTCAAAAGGAGGTGGACCAAGCTCAACAGCTTTTCTATTCTCTTTTTACGTTACCCAACGTAGAAACTGATGCAACGGCTTGGGATTCCTTAGGTTTTGAAATTCAAAAGATAGGCAATCTTATTCTCATTCAAGAAAAACAAACTGCACAAACGGGGAAAGGGGTTTACGTCTTCAATACTTTAAAGCCCTCTTCACTGGTCATTGAAGCGCCTCATCGTCCTTCTGATAAACATACGAGTTCCATTGCGGCACACCTCATGGAAGAGGGACTATTTTTAGCAGGTGCTTGGAACACAGTTCATCGGAAGAAAGCAGATTTAGCGAAGGAGGACCTAAGTTATTTTAATGCGTTTACATCTGCCTTTGGACAAGCCTTTCCTGACGGAACAATCCTTCAGCTTCATGGGTTTGATGAAGAGATCCATGATCTTGAGGCAGATATTATATTGAGCGCAACAATTTCTAATCCGCCCCCTCTTTTTTATGATTATAAGACATGTTTACAAAAACTGCCGGCTGTTGTTCTGTCTTACCCAGAGAGCGTTAATGTTTTGGGAGGAACAAAGAATATTAATGCAAAAAAATTTAGAGAGGTTGCAAAAAAAGGACTTTTCCTTCATATAGAAATGGGGCTGCCTTTTAGGGAAAGGCTTTTAAATGACCAAGTCCTTCGGCATAACTTTATGGACTGCTCCCAAGCAAAAAATAAATAAAATTTGATCAGCCTTGGGAAGAAGTGCCTATTTCTCGGCACGTCTTAATTTCCGACACTCCTACCAAACTTTTTGGTCTGGCTCGTAGATTTAATTGGGAATCACCTTAAAAATTAAGCAGGTTTTATACCGATGATACCCACCGTTTCTTTTCCATCAAAGCGGGCATCTTGGGGGATGTTGCTTTTAGAAAAAAGAGAGCATTTTTCAATACTAAACCCTGCTTTAAGAAGAGATCTTTTAAGCACCTTATCATCAAGAAAATGGATGGCGTCGGGCAGATGCTCCTGTCTCTTGCTCATGTGACATCTGACATGATCAAGTTCACCTGGCCAATCATGGTCTTGTGCAATCCGTTCCTGAACAATCGGAATGATTTTTTTAAACAATTCTTTGTGTACGGTTTCAGCGATGATATAAACTCTTGCTCCAGGCTTTAGCCATTTAAATACTTTTGCCAACCCCGTCTCAATTTCATCTCCCGTTAAAAAATTGAGAACGCGAGAAATCAAAACGGCTCCAAGACTATTGTCGTCAAAATTAGTTTCCTGGGGAAATCGCCCTAAATGGAGGGTGAGATGGTTTTTCAGCTCGGTAGGAATATTTTGAACCAACAGATCTAAATGGGGTTTATATATTTCATTCGCAATGACATAAGCCCCCATTTTAAGAGAGTCTAACACAGTCACCCCATAGGCAACACCAATATCAAGAACTGGGTCTTTAATGTGGGGAAGGGACTCAATATATGCCTTTAAATATTCATTCACGAAAGGACTGTATCTTTCATACATATAGCCCATCCCATTAAGTGTAGGGACGAGGTTATAGAGTTGCCTTTCTCGCTCTTCTTCAGCATTTAATGGTAGATTTAACTTTAAAGTCAGCTCCATATATCAACCACCAATCTTCACTTTAAATTATTTTTTTGGAGAATTTAAATCTCTTTTACCCCTACCTATCACATAAAAGAATTAGGCGGCAAGTTTTTTAGGTACCTCTCTTGAGAATTCTAAACCTTCCTTCTCATCAATATTTATGGAGATTACGGCCATCCAGCCACATAGCCCTGTAACCATAAGATATAGTGCTGGGGCAAAAGTTAACCCATGGCTGACAAGCCAGGAAACAATCAAAGGAGCCGTTCCTCCAAAGACTGCCACTCCTAAAGAATAGCTGAAAGCAGATCCACTATAGCGTTCAGCCGGGGGAAACAACATAGGTAAGACTGAAGAACAGGTCGCTACATAGGGCATGCTTGTTAAGCAAATAAGTGTCTGACAAGCTAGGAAATGTGTAAAGCTCTGGGTCTCTTGCAATATGTAAAATAGGGGAAAAGCTACCAGAATCGTTGATACAGCGGACCAAGCCATAAGTTTTATTCGTCCAATTTTATCAGAAAAATAGCCTGCTATGGGGAGAACAATCACCCACAAAACCATCAAAGATGTGCTGAGCATCATGATTTGTGACGTTGTGAGGCTAAATTTATCTTTATACTGTGGATTCATATAGATAACAGTTAAATAATAAGGAACTGTTGTGTTCATCCCAATTCCTACCCCTGACAAAATGCCTTTAAAGTGGTCTTTAAAAACTGTAAAAATAGGCACCTTTAGAATGGCCCCCTTTTTTTCTATTTCTTGAAAAGCAGGAGTTTCTATGAGCTTACGACGGAGGAAGTAGATCAAAATACCAAAAGCCCCTCCTAAGAAAAATGGAACTCTCCAAGCCCATAGAGGCATTGAGCCCATTGTAAAAGTAGCTCCAGCAAAAGTACCAGCGAGAGCTCCAACAAACCCGATAGCCGCAAGAAGACTCCCTGCAAACCCCGCCGCATTCTTTTGCACATGTTCGCGGATGAAAATTGAAGCTCCGCCATACTCTCCCCCCAAAGACACGCCTTGGAGGAGGCGGAAGACGATTAACAAGATAGGGGCAGCAATCCCAATCGTATCATATGAGGGAAGACACCCAATCCCAAAAGTTGGGACAGACATAAGAAGGATCGAACTCAAGAACGCTACTTTCCTCCCAAACCGGTCGCCCAAATGGCCAAAGAAAATACCCCCTAAAGGCCGCATAATAAAACCAGCCGCGAAAGCCCCAAAGCTAGAGATCAGGGATGCGGTTGGATCATCAGAAGGAAAAAAAACAGGAGCCAACATAAAAGCAAAATAGCCATAGAGGTAGCTATCAAAATACTCAATGATATGTCCAGCTGATGTGGAAAAAATGATCAGGTTTCTTTTCATATTTACCCTGTGAATTTCTATAAAGCTTTATCGTAAACAGTGTTTTTTTCTAGGCTCCGTGAACAAAATTTTATAATACTGTTCCCAGCTGCCATCCTTGCGTTAGAAGCCCTTGTTTTGCGGAGAAAAACTTAGGACTTCTAACGCAAGGATGACAAACTCTTTTAATTTTGTTCACGGAGCCTAAACCTAGTTGCATTTCTTCTTAAGACAATCAAGAATGAATTTAGTGTATGTATCAAATTTTAGTTTGTTTTGAGGGGAGGATATTAGAATGAATTGGGAGAGGCTTAAGGTTTTCCATCAAGTTGCTCGAGCTGGCAGTTTCACAAACGCTGCTTTTCAAATGAACATCAGCCAATCCTCCTTAAGTCGCACGATCATGCAATTGGAACATGAATTAAAAACGCGTCTTTTTCATCGTTTGCCCCATGGTCTAGAGCCGACTCCCCAAGGCAAGAATTTATATACTGTAACCACACGCATGTTTTATGAAGCTGAAGCTGTAGAGAGCCTTTTTACTCAAGAAAAGAATGACCCTGCAGGACTTTTGCGTATTATAACGACAATCTCCCTAGCCTCCATGTGGTTTCCCTACTATACCCTCGGATTTTATGAAAAGTATCCCGATATGCGGCTGGTCATTACAGGTAATGATGACAACGTGGATTTAAATCTAAGGCAAGCTGACGTTTCAATTAGAACCTTTATTCCCCATCAACCTGACCTTATCCAAAATTACCTCGTCACTTTTACCCCTAAATTTTTTGCAAGCCGTGACTATCTTAAGAAACATGGAGAGCCAAAAACAATCGAAGATTTGGACAAGCACCGTCTGCTCACCTATGCGGATTATCATGTCCATCCCTATGGCAATAGCCTTCATTGGATTTTGAATGCGGGGAGAACGATGGAGACTCTCAGGAAACCGTTCTTGCGGGTAAACACAGGGCCTGGGCTTTTGAAAATGGCTGAGCAAGGTGTGGGAATCTTAGCCATGTCCGATCAATATCCTGCCGTTCAGGAATCTTCACTTGTTCCCATTCTTCAAGAACATGAAGGTCCAGGAACAAAACTATATTATTCATATCCTAAACAGATGAAGGGTTTTAAGCGCATAGAGGTTTTTAATACCTACTTGCAAGCGGTTCTTAATACAAAGAAAATCCAAGAAGGATCAAAAACTGTTCAAGAGTTGCAGTAAAAAACCTAGAATGGACCTCCCTGCAGAAAAGGCATTCCAAATGAAGAGAGTGCCTTCCATTTGACTCTCATGAGACTCATTGTCGAAAGAATTCTATCGGACACCTGGTAGAATTTTAAGCTTTGGGAACCCTTCTAGACCATAAATAAGCTGGAATTTCTTACCCGTTTCTCATTTATGCATACCAGAAATATCATAAAAGCACTTTGATTCAACTGCTATTGCTCCTATCCTTCTTTTAGTTGGTATCGCTTGGTAAGAACGTGTTTGATGGTAGCGAGTTTGGTGTTTTGAAGACTGACATGGTGGTAATGGTGGTGGTTGTGTTATAAGTTTCTGTGATTCAAAGCTATGGATCCCTAGAGAATACAAGCTCTTGAGATTTTTAGACCCTATCTTTCTCGAGGCCAGGATTAAGCCCTGGCCTCTGGTTGGATAGCTCATAGGGTTAGCTCCTTTTTTGGAGCTATCTATCCTATTTTTTGAATCATGACGACAGGACCTAGAGGATTTTCCGCTTTTCTTAACCCTCAAAACCACTTACGAAACCCTGGTGCCGAAGAGGTGAATCGAACACCCGACCTACTGATTACGAATCTTAGATTCTTTCATATTTTTGGTTCTCTCTCGTTTTATGTAGATATATATCTATTTGATTTCTAGCATTTTTGCGTCTAGCTTGTTCTTTTTGGACTTGCTAAAATCTCAACAGAACCTAATAGAGGCTCCTTCAAAAATAGAGAAAAGATAAGGAGCTCAAGCTAAAGAGAACCCGCTGCGAAAGTCTGAGATTAAGAGGAGGTGAAG
Organism: Alphaproteobacteria bacterium; assembly: GCA_947457015.1. Classification (GTDB taxonomy): domain Bacteria; phylum Pseudomonadota; class Alphaproteobacteria; order UBA9655; family UBA9655; genus UBA9655. The sequence goes on from CANGTV010000014.1 coordinate 29,227, forward strand.
GGATTGGAGAGAGTAGTGATGTATTTTTTAGATTTTAGAAGTGATTTGGGGAGTTTTTCTTAACTGTTTGCCTCTTTTGAAAGCATTTTATTCAATTTCAGACAGATTTATCCTGCAACGAGTCTCAAACTTCTCTTCAGATTATAAGAAATCGATAACAAATCCAGTTGGACTTGATTTTTTGCCCAGCCTTTGTAGCGAGCTTCTCGATATCCAAAGATCGTTTTTAAATGGGCAAAAGTTCGCTCAATGGTAGAGCGAATGCGTCCGTTAATCTTGTTCAAAGATTTCAAAAACTCCTGCATTTCTTTACCTTTAGGCTTTTTATGCAGAATACCATCCTTTATTCCGTGATCCTGTAAGAGCTTTCTATGTTTTTTCGAACTATAGGCCTTATCCGCATAAACCTTCGTCTCGCTTCCATCAAGGAGCTGACCAAACACTAAACTGTCGTGGATATCGGCTGATGTCGCTTGGGATTTTCGAATAAGCCCATTCTTTGTGGTTGAAATATGGGCTTTGTACCCATAGGTATAGCGGCCTCTCTTTCGCGTCCACCCTGCTTCCGAATCCGTGGGGCTTTGCTCTCCTCCTGGAGGGGTTGCACATCCCGATTCAATGACCGTTGCATCGACAATTGAGCCTCCAGCCCAGCTTATTCCTTTCTCTGCAAGTTCCTCATTCACCAATTGTAATAGCTTCTCGCTCTGACCTTGTAGCAAACTCCGAAAACGCAAAATGGTTGTTGCATCAGGGAGATTTTCTTCAAGACCAAACCCACAAAATCGACGAAATGACAAACGATCATAGAGCATCTCTTCCATTTGCCGATCAGACAAATTGTAGAGATTTTGTAGAATCATGACGCGGAACATCGCAAGTTCATCGTAAGCAGGCCGTCCCTCAGGTGATCGATCAAGCAGTTTTTTAAGTCGGTAACGGAATCGATCCCATTGAACCAGCTCCAACATCTTATCAAGATCACTTATCCGACGCTGGGTCACCAAGAGCTCTGCAAATGACATGTTTCAACCTTTTCAATGCATTTCCTTGCGTCACTCTATCTCATCTCTCTCCCTTTTGCAGCAGGTTCCAATTTATTTGGGATTAAGCCTCCGCCCAAAGACACATTGCCCATGCCGCTACAAATAAATTATAGGGTCAATTTCAATATAACTGATGAGCAGATGGAAGCTCATCGGGGAGCAGTGACTCCATTCCCTATTTCAAAGAGGCATCCAATGGGAGGCCGGGGCAAACACAACGGTGTAGACTGGAATCTCGCCTCTCTATTTTTGACTCACGAATACTTATATGGAGGAGAAAGTTTATATGGAGAAGAATATGATTGTGGCAACTCCAGTAGAGTGAGTCTGTTCTCTGCCTCATCTTTCGATGATAAGCAAGAGATTATAAATAAATACATCCATCTTATGCACCCTGAAATAGAATTTATCCAAGGCAAGGTTAGTAAATACAATAAACCCCAAGCATTATACAAAGTAAAAAGCAACCTCAATACAAGTATAGAAATGCCAATACAATTAAGCTGCGATGGCGAGACAGGAATAGACTATATTTGGGATAGCTCTAATGAAATATTTGTTCCATGTCTTGTGCTAACATCATCAAGCAGCTCATCAAGCAGCTCATCAAGCAGCTCATCAAGCAGCTCATCAAGCAGCTCATCAAGCAGCTCATCAAGCAGCTCCTCTAATAAACCAAGTAACGTTGCTTCAAATTCTGCCGCTTTATCCAGTGTTTCAAGGTTCTCTTGGGCACCGCATCAGATCGAAAAACTTGATGATAATGGTGAGCTTATATCAAGCGATCAAAGATACACGCGATGGATAAATGATAACGGGGAAATTTTGCAAACGGGTGTTCAGGATTTTATAACGGTTCCAGTAGGTTATTATACTCTCATAACGCGGTTTATTGGAGAAGATGGTATTGCTTACGAAACACGCGCAACTATGAATTCACAAAAAAAGGTTCTTAAGGAGAGCACAAGCGTGATGCGGTTTCACCCTCGGATCTGCGGAATCAATGTGAATGGGGGTACGATTGTTACTCAGCTTCCCCTCTCTAAGACAGTGCTTGAACAACGTTATGCCGTTGTTTCGGCTGACGGTTTCATTTTGGAAGAGATTGAGCTAGGTCATAGCAAAAACAACACTTCTCAAAGCTTCTTGAGGTCCAATTCTTCGAGCTCTGCAAGTTCATCCAGTGCTCCAAGTTCTTCTTCTGGGACGCAGAAGCCTTAAGCTGAAGCACAAAAAGAAGTCAAAATTTTTCACCCCTCAGAAAACTCTGAGGGGTTTTTTATAGGAGCGTCGGATGCGACGTGTCTTTGGTGTAGTCTTAACCCACCGAGCTCGCAGATAACTGGTGCGGTAATATTTTTGACATACCCATAAAAAAAGTTGTTGACGGGAGGGTGAGGGATGCCTATAAGGGTGGAACTCAAGCGTAAAAGAAGAGTACACACTTGCTTTTTCTCTTCTTAAGCGCTATGTTTTTTAAAGGCTAATTTTAGTTAGCTTTTTTTAGATCATTGACAAGTGAAGAGAGAGAAGGGATACGCGGGAAGCGGCTTGCGGAAGCGAGTTGTTTTTGCGCGTATCGAGCAGCTTAAGGAATGGACTTTTAAGGACGAAAGTTTCTTGAAAGAATGTTTTTTAAGATGCCAAGCGTTTTAAGAATGACTCGTTAATTTTTTAATGCCCTCGGATTTATTCGAGGGTAAAAGAGTAGACAGTTTTTAGGGTATTAAAGCCCTAAGAATGAAGGATAAAACTCTGAACATGAGAGTTTGATCCTGGCTCAGAACGAACGCTGGCGGCATGCTTAACACATGCAAGTTGAACGCAGAATAAGCCTTCGGGTTTATTGCTGAGTAGCAAACGGGTGAGTAACGCGTGGGAATCTACCTTTTTGTGGGGGATAACTGAGGGAAACTTCAGCTAATACCGCATAAGCTCTACGGAGGAAAGGCCTTACGGCTTTTCAGTATAGAGGTGCATCAGTCTAGCTGATACACTCCTACACTGAGTAGTCGTAGGTCGCGAAAAGAGGAGCCCGCGTCAGATTAGGTAGTTGGTGGGGTAAAGGCCTACCAAGCCAATGATCTGTAGCTGGTCTGAGAGGATGATCAGCCACACTGGGACTGAGACACGGCCCAGACTCCTACGGGAGGCAGCAGTGGGGAATATTGGACAATGGGGGAAACCCTGATCCAGCAATGCCGCGTGAATGAAGAAGGCCTTAGGGTTGTAAAGTTCTTTCACCTGTGAAGATAATGACGGTAGCAGGAGAAGAAGCCCCGGCAAACTCCGTGCCAGCAGCCGCGGTAAGACGGAGGGGGCTAGCGTTGTTCGGAATGACTGGGCGTAAAGGGC
>CANGTV010000015.1 GCA_947457015.1 Alphaproteobacteria bacterium
ATCACAGGATAATTGCGTCTTTAAACCACCAAATCGGTCAAAAAGTAACAAAAAACAAAGAATCTATCCCGCTCTATTACCACTCCTTGCCCTCTCCTCAGCCTCCTGCACTCTCAAACTCTCTTTTGCAGAAGGTTCCCCTGAGTCTTTACGAAAGAGCAACTTTGCCTGCACAGGAGGAGATGGGAAAGCAGGCGCTTTTAATCGATGACCACGGAATCACCCTTATCTTTTTCGATGGAAAAAGATGGCAACGTCTCATGAAAGGAGAAGACATATGACAGATCACGACTATGACATTGTAGCCCGGACTCTTTATGGAGAAGCGCGGGGAGAGTATGCAAAAACAGGAATAGCCGCCCTGATTGCGGTTGGAAATGTGATTGTGAATCGGTTTAAGGGGCATAAAAAATATGGCAAGACCTTAGCAGAAGTGTGTCTGAAGCCTAAGCAGTTTTCGTGTTGGAATGAAGGCGATCCTAATCGTTCCCTGATCCAAGAAGAAGATCTTGAAAAAGATCCCCTTTTTAGGGTCGCACAACAAGTGGCTAAAAAGATAGCTCTTGGCCTATGGCCTGATTTAACACGTGGGGGCGACCATTATCATGCCATCACGTGCCGGCCTTATTGGGCGCGCCTAGACAAGGTGCGGATGCACCTGGGGAGCCATGTTTTTTATAAACTCGATTAGATCAGTAATCAGTTGTCAGGTGGTTAGTGCTTAGTAATTAAGCTGTTGTGGATAAGATATAACCGCGTCATTGCGAGCGAAGCGAAGCAACCCAGAAAAAAAGAGCTTATACTCATATGACCTAAAAATATCGGGATGTCCGTCTCTCAATTGTCATTCCCGCTTACGCGGGAATGACGCCAAGGGGTGGTAAAAAATATCCCATTTTCATTTTGAATGAGACTATTCCCAAATAATCTAACCCCCTCACCAATCTTCTGCTCTCTAAAATTTTTGTTTACGATATTTAACTTAAAGCTAAAAAATATCGCAATTTATCGCCAGCTGCAGCAGGGGATGACTGAGGGTTTTTTAGCGAAAAAAACCTATGTTCATTTAGGAGTATTATATAACATTATCTGACTACTGACTACTGACTACTGACTACTGACTACTGACTACTGACTACTGACTACTGACTACTGACTACTGACTACTGACTGCTGCACCGGAGGCTCCCCATGTCCTTTCCCATTTTTACGCTCGCCCATGCTCTGACAGAAGTCGTGCCCTTAATTGGACGATGGATTAACGGAGACCAAGGCGAAAAAACAGCCCAAAAGGTTGCGGATATAGCCCAAGCCGTCACAGGCGAAAAAGATTCCTCCAAGATTCTCCACGCCCTAAAAGGGGATCCTCAACTGCTTATTCAATTTCAGCAAGCCATTTTGAAAGTGGATCAAGAGTTGGAAATGAGTGAACATAAGGATCGTGAAAGCGCGCGCTTGCGGGATATGGCTCTTGCTCAAGCCGGGCGCAGTAATTTTCGGGCTGATATTATGGTGATCTCAGCGGCTCTTGGTCTTATTTCTTGTTTGATTACCATTACCCTGTATCGGACCAGTCTTCCTGGCGAGGCGGTTGGCATTATTTCAACCATTGCGGGGATTTTTGGGTCGTGTCTCAAAGACGCTTATGCCTTTGAATTTGGGTCGTCACGGGGTAGCAAACTTAAAGATGGAAAACTTTCGGCGTTATTTTTGGCGAAAGGGGGTAGAAGTAATTTTAATGGTCAGTAGGCAGTGATCAGTAATCAGAAAGAATTTTATCCGACTAGGTTCCGTGAACAAAGTTTTATAATACTTCTCTCGGCTGTCATCCTTGCGCAAGGATCTTCTAGCAATCCACAATGGTGCTGAGATCTTCCCGGGATTAATGCTTTCAATGAGTATCCGATGTGCCTCTCTAAAAAAGATCCTTGCTTTAGAAGTGCTAAACTTTCTTCGAAAATTAAGCACTTCTAAAGCAAGGATGACAGCCTCTTCGGAACCTCCTGTCAATGATGATGCCCATCTCTCAATTGGGCAAATACGATATTTTATCTCTTATTAAAAAATATCCTAAAGTTGATAGTGAAGAGAGGGCAAGTTCAAGGGAAAAGAGTGAGGGCGCATTTTAATGAAGGAGAAGTGTAATGTGAAAGAGATGACTCTGGCGAGAGAAGTGGTCTCAATGATCAGTAAGTAAAAAGACCTCTTAACTGATCACTGACGACTGATAACTTCAATGATGATGTCCGTCCTCATGATCATGAGGACAGCAGCTCTTTTCCATTTGACGCTTGAGGCGGCGGGCTGCGGCTGTCAGCTTGCGATCTGCGGTTGTTTTTAAGAACGAATCAATCCCGCCATTTTTCTCAACAGTCCGCATCCCTGCAGCAGAAACCCGCAAGCGTACCTTTGTATTCATAGCATCACTTGAAAAAGAGGCTTGTTGTAGATTCGGGGCAAAAGTGCGTCGTGATTTATTGTTGGCATGAGAGACGTTATTGCCGCTCATCACCTTTTTACCTGTAATGTCACATTCACGCGCCATGATGTCTTCCTTGTTTATGTAAAAAACTTCTCTTCATTTAAGTGAAATTTTGAAAAAGGTCAAGATTAAGTTGTTCATCAGAGCCGCCTCATAAAATTTGCGAGGAAATTTTTACCTCTCCCTTACGTGAGAGAGGTAAGGCATTTATTAAAAATCGCTACTGGAAAGATCGAAAATAAGAATTTCAGCTCCTTCCTCCCCCGCTTGAAAGGTAAGAGCTTTCTCATGGGTTAAGGCTGCGCCATCGCCTTGCATTAAGGACTGTCCATTCAAATCTACACTGCCGCTCGCGACTTGAACCCACGCCATGCGCTTTTCTTCTAGTGCATAGGCAAAGGACTGCCCCTTGTTCAAATCAAGCACAAAAAGAGACACATCCTGATGAAGGGTGAGACTCCCCTTGTGTCCCTCACGGGAGGCCAAAAGAGTCAACTTTCCCATTCCGCGCTCTTTGGTGAAATTCTTTTGTTCATAAGAGGGCGACATCCCTTCTTTTTCAGGGAGAATCCAAATTTGGAGAAGATGAAGCGTGTCATCTTTTTGGGAATTATGCTCGCTGTGAGAGATGCCTGTTCCTGCTGACATGCGTTGGACGTCTCCTGCCAGGATGCGTGATCCAGTCCCAAGGGTATCCTTATGCGTCAACGCACCGCTCAACACATAGGTTAGAATTTCCATGTTACGATGGGGATGAAGGTCAAAACCAGCGTCAGGCTTTACCTTATCCTCATTAATTACTCTGAGGGCTCCAAATCCCATGTGGGCAGGATCGTAGTAATCGCCGAAGCTAAAACTATGCTTGCTCTCAAGCCAGAAAAACTCAGTTGTGCCACGATCTTCTGATTTACGAAGTTTTAACATAAGCAATTCCTTTTGTTCGAATAGAAAAATAACCAGTTGACACAATTGTTTGTAAGATAAAAAATGAAGACCTTGTCTACAACTGAGATTCATTAAACAATCTTTTTCGTTTGACTTCTTCGAATAATTTATGGACAGTAATTGACACAATTAAAAGACATAAAAATTATGTTACAGGAAAGGTTGAAAACCTACTTTAAAAATCTTTTAACAACTCCTTCTCAATTTCAAAGATTAGGACTTGTGTGGACTCTTTGTGTCATAAATGTCGCCCTCATTCTTCTGTTGGGGGGGATGATGATGGTGCTTTCTGGTCAGCGCGAATTTCTTTTTCTGACCCTTCTGATGGTGGGATGTGCGGGGAGCATGATCCTTTTTTTGCTTGTCCAATTAGAGCGGTTGAATCTTACGGCCAAAAAACAGCAAATCCAGTCTGCTGCTTATGAAAACATCGCGACCCCTCTTCTTATTTTGACGCCGGATCTTCACTTCGTTTGTGGAAACAAACAAGCAGAAGAGGAGTGTTGGTGGGCAAGCAGTCTTATCATGTTAAAGAATTCTGTGGTTTCAGAGGAGGGGAAAGCTGCCTTAACGCGTCTTCTTGAGGGGGTGACGGGGGTTGAAGTTCTTCATCTTCAAAGAGAGGAGCAACAAGAAATCTGGCGCATTAACACATTTCCTTTAGAAAAACAGGTCTTGTGGGAGTGTCGTAATATGAGCCATGAGAAAGACGAGCAATCCATCTATCTTTCTCAAATTAATACGCTCACGCTTCTTATGGATTCTGCGAATGAAGGAGTTTTTTCTCTCAATGAGAAGGGAACTCTTTTGTTTTGTAATGAAAAGTTTGCCAAGTGGCTGGGGTATGACAGAAAAGAGATCGTGGGATCTCCTTTTTCAAAGTTGCTGACTAAATCTCGTCATCAAGATCTTTTAAAGCCTTTCGAGATTCAAGGAAAATGCGATTTTCTTACGGCGTCTTCTCGGATCAAAAGCGCCTTTCTCGAACAAACGCAAATTCCCCACAATAAGGGATTAATAACCTATTCTCTTGTCCACCTGCAGGCTCCTTTTGCAAATCAGAGTGATTTAAGAAAAGTTTTAGATATGAGCCCTTTACCTGTGGTGTGCTTAGATGAGACCGAGTTAATCCAAGACTCAAACATTCTCTTCCGAGAGCAATTTTGTCCAAAGGGATCTCCCCTGCGAGGGGCCTCCTTTTTAGATCTTGTGGCTGACTTTCAGAAGGAAGATGTGAAAAATGCTCTCCATGCCTTTTTAAATGGAAAAGATGAGGGAGCGCCCCTTGAAATTCATTTTAAGGATGCCCGTGAATCCATCGTGTCTGCTTATTTTGCAGCCCTTCCTCTCAAAAATCAAAAGGGTCTTTTTATTCAATTCCATGACATTACAGAACAAAAGCGTTTTGAAAGCCAGCTTGTCCAATCGCAAAAAATGCAAGCTGTAGGGCAGCTTGCAGGGGGCATTGCCCATGACTTTAATAACCTTTTAACAGCGATGATTGGGTTTTGTGATCTTTTATTGTTGCGTCACACGCCTGGGGATCAATCGTTTACAGATGTGATGCAAATTAAACAAAATGCTAACAGGGCCGCTAATCTTGTGCGGCAACTTTTAGCGTTTTCTCGCCAACAGACTCTCCAGCCAAAAGTGCTTGATATTACAGAATGTTTGGCTGAACTTTCGGCCCTGCTCCGTCGCTTGATGGGGTCTAATATCGACCTTAAAATGAAGCATGCGCGAGACTTGGGGCTTGTCCTTGTGGATCAAGGTCAGTTTGAGCAAGTCATCATTAATATGGTTGTGAATGCCCGTGATGCCATGGAAGGGGGAGGGACGATCTCTCTAACAACTCAAAACTATGAACTCAAAAAAGCCAAGCGTTTTGGGCATGATGTGATTCCTCCAGGAAATTATGTTCTTGTGGAAATTGCGGACACAGGGGTGGGTATTAAGCCTGAAATCATTGATCGTATTTTTGATCCCTTCTTTTCCACAAAAGAGGTGGGATCTGGAACAGGGTTGGGACTCTCCACCGTCTATGGAATTGTTAAGCAAACGGGAGGGTTCATTCATGTGGACTCAAAGGTGGGAGAAGGAACCACATTTAGTGTGTATCTACCCCGCTGTGCTTCTGAAGAAAATAAGGTTCCCGAACCTCTTACAAAGGAAAAAGCTCCTCCTCAAGATTTAACAGGATCCAGCACCATTTTGTTGGTAGAAGATGAGGATGCTGTAAGGCTTTTTAGTGCACGTGCTTTGCGGAGCAAAGGGTACAAAGTCATTGAAGCCATTAATGGAAGTGAAGCGCTTGAATTTATGAAATTAAATGATGAAAAGATAGATCTTATCATTTCTGATGTGGTGATGCCTCAAATGGATGGTCCTACCTTTGTGAATGAAATGAACCAACTCGAATTCACTCCTAAGGTTCTTTTTATCTCAGGGTATACGGAAGATACTTTCCATAAGCAGCTGAAAGATGGGCCTAAAATTCATTTTCTAGCTAAGCCCTTTAGTTTGAGTGACCTTGCTGTGCGCGTCAAAGAAATCCTCGACGAAGAGAACCCTTCCTTAAAAAGCGCAGGGTAAGAAGATCTATCATATTTCCCCTCACCACCCGACGTTTTTAATCTCACCGATTTTTGCTCGACAACCGATCCTCGGGCTAATAAATGCTAGAAATTTGCTATGCAAATTAAGCATTTACTACCCAAGGATGACAAGGGAAGTATAGAAAGCTAAAAAACGTCGGGTGTTGAGATATTTCCCAAAAAAAAGCTGTGCATAGCCAAAGAATATGCTATAGCCATAGATGAGTATGGTTTAAGAGTTGGTAAGATTGTATCAGTATTAAACATCACAAAGGGCGATTAGCACCCTTTTTCAAACACGAGCATGGAGTAAATTAGCAATGTTTTCAAGGTTACTTGGCAAACTTTCTTCAGATATGGCTATTGATTTGGGAACAGCCAACACGCTTGTTTATGTGAAAGGGCAAGGGATTGTGCTGAATGAGCCCTCAGTCGTCGCTATCTCTACGTCGCGTGGTAAAAAACATGTTCTTGCCGTAGGTGAGGAAGCGAAGCTTATGGTGGGTCGGACTCCTGGAAACATTCAAGCCATTCGCCCTTTAAGGGAGGGTGTGATTGCGGACTTTGATGTTGCTGAGGAAATGATCAAATACTTCATGCAAAAAGTTCACAAGCGCCGCAGATTTGTAAGCCCGCGTGTTATTATTTGTGTTCCTTCAGGATCAACAGCTGTTGAAAGGCGCGCCATTCAAGAATCAGCCGAGAGCGCAGGGGCACGAAGCGTTTATCTGATTGAAGAACCCATGGCAGCAGCTATTGGCGCTGGACTCCCTGTGACTGAGCCCACGGGAAGCATGGTGGTTGATATCGGTGGAGGCACGACAGAAGTTGCCGTGCTGTCTTTGGGTGGAATTGTTTATTCCCGCTCTGTACGTGTTGGCGGGGATAAGATGGATGAAGCGATCATCAGTTATATTCGTCGTCAGCATAACCTTCTCATTGGAGAGGCCAGTGCTGAGCGCATTAAAAAAGGAGTAGGCTCTGCCCTTCCACCTCAGTCAGGCGATGGACGTACAATGGAACTTAAGGGACGAGACCTGATTAACGGAATTCCTAAAGAGATTATAATCTCAGAAAGACAAGTGGCTGAAAGTTTGAGTGAACCTGTGGCTGCTATTGTGGAAGGTGTGAAGCTCGCTCTTGAGAATACCGCCCCTGAGCTTGCTGCTGACATTGTGGATCGAGGGATTGTTCTCACAGGAGGGGGAGCCCTTCTCGCCAATCTAGATGTGTTACTCAGAGAAGCCACAGGTCTTCCCGTTGTTCTGGCAGAAGATGCCTTGTCTTGCGTTGCTTTAGGAACTGGAAAAGCCCTTGATTTAATGAGCAGCCATAAAAATGTTTTGATCAGCATTTAAGGGGATTTCGAGTGTGTCCCTTTTTGTTCGTCATAAAAAACCGGGGCCTTTAAAGCCAACAGCCAATCCTTATCCTTCCCGGATCCATCAATGGAAACAAAAACTGGGGCTGGTGACTTTCCTTTTACTTTTAATCAGTGGCGGAGCTCTTCGATTTTACAAACCCTTTTATGAGGTTTTTCAACAAAGTCTTTTCGAGGGGGCTGTGTGGGTTCAAGGAATATTTACGCGTCCTTTTCAAGAAGCCCATGGGCTTTTTAAAGAAAGCCACACTTTTATGCATCTTAAAGAAGAGTACGCGCGGTTGGTTGCTGAAAATGAAGCCTTAAAATGGCAATTGCAAACGCTCGAACCTCTTGTGCATGAAAATGCTATTTTAAAACAAAATTTAAATATGCCTTCCGGTGAAAAATATCATCATCTGACAGCCCGTATTCTTTCAACGCCGTATGATGGGCTTCATCATTTTTTTTTAATTGACGCCGGCCTCAAGCAAGGACTTGAAAAAGATCAAGCTATAGTGGCGCCAGAAGGAATAGTGGGGCGCCTTGAAAAGGTTGGGACCACCGTTGCTCGCGTGTTGCTTCTCACAGATGTAAACTCAAAAATTCCTGTTATGACAACCTCGTCCGAACAAAAAGCAATCTTAGCAGGGGACGGGAGTTTTTTGCCAACCCTTGTGTACGTGGGAGATGTCCTAAAAATTCAAAAGGGGGAGAAAGTTGTTACCTCTGGGCTTGGTGGAATCTTTCCGCCGGGCTTGCCTGTTGGGATCGTCGATGACATGGCCAATGGAAAAATTCGCGTTAGGCCCTTTGTCCCCTTCTCTACCCTTGAGTGGGTTCATGTGCTTAAGCCTCAGTCGGAAGAGATGCTTCAGGAAATACAGACGGCTTTGGAGGGAGAGTAAATAAAAAAGAGAGAGACTTTATGAAAAAGATTTATTTCATCCTTAGCGCAGCCTTAATTTCTCTATCATCTATTGCTGTACAGGCTTCTACGTGTACGGATCCGTGTACGAGCTGGTCTAACTCTCTTGAAGCAAGTTGTGAAACTAAAGGCTTAGATGATAATCTCCCAGGGGGATTGTCGGGGATTTGAGTCAGATTTCGCTATGTGGTGTAGTGGTAAATATAAATAATAGCTATAATAAGGACCTATATAATAGCTTGAAAATATTTTTCAAATTTTATTATTTCAAGCACCTTATCTTCTGGTTATTTTCACCAGGGTTCGCCTGCCTTCCAATTACGAGTCAACCGGCTAAGGGGTTTATTATCTTTGGCTATACCTTCAAATACCCTTCTGCGCTTAAGTTTTTTTCTTTCATTGACTTTTAATTAGACTAGTCATAGCTAGTGATGGAGAAATGCAATGCTTGAAGTCAGCGCTTACGAGGCTAAAGCTCATTTAGCAGATCTTTTAAGAAAAGTTAAAAGCGGGAAAAAAATCATTATTACGAAACATCATGTTCCTATTGCCATGATGATGCCAGTGCCATCTCAAAAAAGTATGTTGGTCAAAGATGCTGTTGAGGCGATTAAGTCTTTTCGAAAAGGAAAAACGCTGAATCTTAAGATCAAAGAAACAATCGCAGAAGGTCGCCGATGAGCCGTTTTTTGCTTGATTATTCGTTAACAATGGGCTGATCTTTTGAAGATGAAAAGAATGCTCGGGAAGAGACTTTGCTTGAGAGTTTAAAGCAAGAAAAAAGGGAAGCTATCGTACCTTCTTTGTGGCAACTTGAAGTCATTAATGTTCTTAGTGTTGCTGAAAAGCGAGAGCGAATTTCAACAGCGGAAGCCCTTCATTTTCTTGATCTTCTTTTAAATCTTCCCATTCTTGTGGATGAAGGGAAGCATGATATGAAAGATTTACTTCTTCTTTCAAAAACATATGCTCTTAGCGCTTATGATGCGGCTTATCTCGATCTTGCTGTGAGAGAACAAGTGCCTTTAGCCACACGAGATATACAATTAAGTCAAGCCGCAACTCTTGCGCGTGTCCCTCTTTTAGAGGTATAGAGAATAAAGCGACGCTTTCTTAATTACATTTTTATAGATTTTACATGAAACCTTTTCACCATCTTTTAAAAATCATTCCTTTTTTGAGTGTTTTGTTCCTTGTGACAGGAGGGACTTCCTTACGGTTGGCGGCGTATCCTCTTTTGCCAGCTCTGTATCTCATTCCTGTCTATTATTGGATTGTTTTTCGCCCTGAGGGCCTTCCTCTTTGGAGTCTCTTTGGAATGGGCCTGTTTTATGATGGGCTCATGGGAAATGAACTTGGAGTTTCCTCAGTTCTTCTGATGCTCAGTGGAGTTGTGGGTCCCTACGTCCGCCCCTTCTTAATTTCTTATAGTTTTCCGTTAATTTGGGCCGCCTTTGGGGTGTATAGCTTTATTTTCTTATTTCTTTATGGTCTTTTTCTGGGAGGGGGAGGGGCTCTTCTTGTTTCATGGTTTTATGGAGTGGTCTTATATCCTCCTTTTGCTTGGATCCTAAGCCATCTTTCTTTACGATTAAGATCTTATGTCTGAAAGAGAAAATACGCAGTTTCTTCGCCGAGTCCTTTTCCTAGGCGTTTTTCAGCTCCTTCTTATTGCTGTTCTTTTAGGGAGAATGTATGTCCTACAAATTCTTGAAGGCCAGCATTATCATCTTCTCGCTGAAGGAAATCGCATTGCAACTCGCCCTCTCATTCCCTTAAGGGGTCAACTTTATGATCGCAAAGGGGTCTCTCTTGCTCAAAACGAAACCAGCTTTCGCCTTGTTTTGCTGACAGATAAGCGCGATAAAATTGAAGAAACGCTTGAAACGCTCTCAACACTTATTCCTTTGTCTGAAGAAGAAAAGCAAGACACCCTGAAAATAGTCCATAAAAAACGAGGCCTTGATTCTTTGATCCTCAAAGATGACTTAACCTGGCCCCAAGTCTCCGCTATTGAACTGCGTGCCGCTGATTTGCCGGGTCTTTCTGTGGAAGTAGGCTCTGTCCGGGACTATCCTCAGAAACTTTGTGGGGCCCATCTTTTGGGCTATGTTGCGTCTCCTTCCGAAAGTGAACAAGAAGAGGAGGAGCCGTTCCTCACAATTCCTGGAATTAAGGTGGGAAAGGGCGGACTTGAAAAGTATTTTGAAGCCCGTTTACGGGGAACGCCTGGATATAGTGCCTTCGAAGTTAATGCAAAGCGGAAGGTGGTCCGTGAGCTTCAGAAAGTGCCGAGCTCTCCTGGAGAAAATATTTATTTAACCCTTGATGCGGATCTACAAGCCTATGCTCAAGAGGTGCTGTCTTCCTATGATAGCGCTTCTGCTGTTGTCATTGATATTCGCAATGGAGATATTCTCGCTCTTGTCTCTACACCGTCTTTTGATCCCAATCTCTTTCCCCAAGGCATTAGTCATAAGGAATGGGATGAGTTGAGAGATAATTCTTATATGCCGCTTACAAATAAAGCCGTTTCTGGTGTGTATCCTCCAGGGTCTACGGTTAAGCTTTTTGTAGCGCTTGCAGCGCTTCAATCAGGTGTCATTGACAAAACAACAACCATTCACTGCCCCGGGTATATTTATGTGGGAAACCACAAGTTTCACTGCATGCATAGCCATGGGGACGTCGATGTTTCACGAGCCCTTGTTGAATCTTGTGATGTCTTTTTTTATGAAATCGCCAAGAAACTTGGCGTTGATCGCTTGTCAGCTTTTTATCAACATATGGGGCTTGGAACAGGCGGTTTTGAAGGGTTTCCCTCTGGTAAAAAAGGTCTGGTGCCTACAAAAGAGTGGAAAAAAAACAATAAGGATGCCAAGTGGACTGTCAGTGACACCATTCAAATGAGTATTGGCCAAGGCTATATGGGGGCCACGCCTTTAGAACTCGCTCTGGCGGTTGCGCGCCTTGTCAAAGGAGAAAAGATAACGCCGCGTTTTGAGGGAGCAGGAGATGTTCTCTTTGACACCATGGGGTATGATAAGGATAACCAGGAACTTATTTTGAAAGCCATGAAAGATACGGTTAATGACCCTCGAGGGACGGCCTTTCGGTGGCGAATTCCTTTTGAAGGGATGGAAATGGCCGGCAAAACGGGTACAAGTCAAGTACGCCGCATTACCTTACAACAACGAAAAGCGGGACAGACAAAAACGCACCACTTGCCATGGAAACAGCGAGAGCACGGTCTTTTTGTAGGCTATGCCCCTATTCAAAATCCGCGCTATGCCATCGCCGTTGTGGTGGAGCATGTAGGGGGAGCAGGCCTTGCTGTTCAATCAGCAAGAGACATTTTATTGAAAGCCCAACTTCTTGAGAGAGCACCCTAAGCTATGGCAAAAAAATATATAGTAGGACAACACTGAATTATGACATCTGATATCCTCCGCTCCCTTTTTCAAAAGTTCGCACGCTTAAATTGGGGGATTATCTTTCTTATTCTCCTCATCTCCGCCATAGGATGGGGCCTCTTGATTTCAGCTGCAGGGGGCGACATGCAGCCTTGGGCTTTCAAGCAAATCATGCGCTTTAGTGTCGGTGTTTTCATTATGCTTACCCTTGCGTGCACAGACCTGCGGTGGTGGTTTCATTTCTCTTATATTTTTTATGGCATTTCCTTGTTGCTCTTGTTTGGGGTCGAGTTTCTTGGATCCATTGGAGGATGGGGGGCGCAACGATGGATCGATCTTTATATTATTCAGCTTCAACCGTCTGAGCTCATGAAAATTGCCCTTGTGATGGCGCTGGCGCGTTATTTCCACAATCAATCCTTGCCCTTACAATTTTCCAAGCTTTTTTTCCCACTTCTTCTCATCTTTTTGCCCACCATTCTTGTCTTAAGGCAGCCCGATTTAGGAACGGCTATGATTTTTCTCTTAATGGGCGGAATGCTGTTTTTCGCAGCAGGTGTGTCTTTGTGGTTGTTTGCTGCAGGTTTAATAGGAACCGCGGCAAGCCTTCCTCTTTTATGGAATTTTCTCCATGAATACCAACAGGATCGTATCCTCACTTTTTTTGGGTCGACCCAAGATACCCTGGGAGCAGGCTACCACATCACGCAGTCAAAAATTGCTCTGGGCTCAGGGGGATTTTGGGGAAAAGGGTTCATGCAAGGCACTCAAGCGTCCTTAAACTTTTTACCCGCAAAGCAAACGGACTTTATCTTTACGCTTTTGTGTGAAGAATGGGGCTTTATGGGAGGAGCGTTCCTCATTAGCCTCTATGTTCTGTTGATTATCATGTGTTTTCGTATTGTTCTGACAACTCAAAATACTTTTGGGCGTTTCGTGGCCATGGGGATGACCGTTACGTTTTTTCTCTATGTTTTTATTAATATTGCTATGGTGATGGGCCTTCTCCCCGTTGTAGGCGTTCCCTTACCCCTTGTGTCTTATGGAGGAACAGCCATGCTGACCCTTCTGATGGGCTTTGGATTCTTATTGAATGTCAGCCTTCATCGCACCCTTAAAATCCCTCGTTTATCTATAGGGATGTTTTAGAAGACTTAATACCGGACATTTTTACCTCTTGTGTCATCCTTGGGGCTAGAAACGTTTGATTTGCGTAGCAAATCTTAGCGTTTCTTGACCAGAGGATCTCCTTGCGGGCATAAGATCTCCGATGAAGAAATGCTAATGCTTTCATGCGGAAAACAAAGCATTTCTAGCTCGGGGATGACAAACATGGCGGAGTTGAAATAAAAAAGTCAGTTTAATTTTAAAAAATAAAATCTATGTATTATTAACAAAAAATAAAGCATTCTTTTGTATACTGACTTCATAAATTTTAATTAAAAAAAGGAAATTATATGCGATTTTTTCTTTTGGGAGCTTTTTTGCTTCACACATCAGCACTCATAGCAGCGCCTGCTGCAAAAGCGCCGTCCTTGCCTCAAGTCCAAAAACAAAACCTTACTTCTCCCTCAAGTCCGAACACAGGTGAGAATATGTCTGCTAAAAAGGATAGCCCAAAATCACTCACAACTTGTACTTGTGAAAATCTCGAGGCATGTCGAAGCGGACTAGAAGGTTTCTACACTACTGGCCATGCGTTAGATATGTGCTTCAACACTCAGCCTCTCTCGCTTGTGATAAATTGCCCAAATCAAACATCACTTTTAAGTTGCGAATCTTCCTATCAAAGCGATTGGAATGCGTATTGTAGCACTCCCGGAGTTCTGTGTTCTATTAAAACCGGTTAGTCTTAGAGCACACAAAAAGAATCTTTTAAACGAAGACTTGTTAGCCTAATGGTATACGTCTAGAAGCAGGAATAAATAGCGAGCTATTCGCCCGCTTTCTTTTTCCTATCCTTAATATCTTTTGGAATAATAATGCCAGAAATGCGCTTAATGGGGCCTGTTGGCTTAGTGTTAGGAGGATAGGGGAAAAGCTCGGCCACATTTGTTTTTAAATTGGCGCGCCCATAGCCACCCGTAATGACGTTTCCCCCTTGGGTGATTTTGACATTATCAAAGATTTCAACTGCCTCCGTGTTACCAAAATAGGTCGCCTTGTCGCCGGTGACAATCCCATTAGGACCAGACGCTAAGACGTTTCCCATAGCTTCAATACGGTCGAGCTCTTTCTTGTTTTCTCCCTCCCCCTCTTTGGAGGCGGGCGTAAAATAAGCGATAAGGGTATCGGCTTGCACAAGCTGCTTTCTTTCAGGGAATTGAACAATAGCGTTTCCACGGGCAACCCCTTGATTTTTTGTATGCCAATATTCGAGAGACTCCTCTGCGGTCAGGACTTCCTTTTGTGTGACAATTTTTAAATCGCCTCCCGTCATGAGAACACGATCAAGAGCCACATCATAATGGGCATGATCGCCATAAGCAGTTTCCGTGGGCGTTTCCATGCGCACATGACCATCGGCTGTCATGGCTGTGATATCTCTATTGTCTGTAAAATACACCGTTAACACATCTCCATAGACAATGGAGGTTCCCTTCTGGGCCTTGGCCAAACCTATTGCCACACATTTATGTGCCGTTTCATCACACACAACGGATTGCTCCGCCTCTATAATAACCGGTGCCTCTTTGCTGCCTTCTAAATGATCGAGGACTTGCCCATAACACGCAGTTGATAAAAGACAGAAAACGAACAAAAACTTAGTGTTCATGAGACTCCTTACTCTTTTTCAATGCAGCCGTATTAATAACAACCCGAGACGGACCTTTAAGGGTCAGGACTTTCCCTCCAGGACGGTTTTCCACCTTAAATCCGTTTTGACCTCGAATGCTTCCAGCGGGGCCTTCTCCTTCAACATGAACGTTGCCCTCAATAATTTTTGTATCCAAAGATATCTGCGCTTTTTCCGTTTGAACATGATATCCATCCGTACTGGTAAGGATCACGCCGCCCTCCAACCCTAAGAGCTTTCCCGTCGCATCATAAACTCCACTTTTAGCCTTAAGATCAAAAGAATCCCCTTCCATCACGGTCATCAATCCTTGGGGAGCCGTAAGATCGGCAAGGGTATCTGTGCGTTGCTTTGCCCAGTCAGCCTTTATCTGATAGGGTTGGCCTTGAGTATCTGTCGACATATATTCAGGGTGGACCATATGATTTTCGCGTATTTCTGAGCGGGACGCATCAAGAGGGGCATATCCGTCTTTACTTAAGGAAAGAACATAAGGCCACCCCAGAGCAAGCGCAAGCGTGAGCAAGATACCAACAGGAAGGATTCTCTTCATCAATTTTACATAACGTGAATATTTTTGAAGATCCATCAGGCAATACCGGCTCTTAAGCAATCATGGAGACGCAAGAGTCCGACAAGCTCGCTTGTGGCTTCATCCAAAACGAATAAATTAGTGATAGACTGGCGATTCATTATCCCTAAAGCTTCTGCCGCAAAAGCGGAGGCCAAAATCGTTTTGGGGGACGGTGTCATCACCTCTTCAACGCGCTGGCTTAAAAAAGAGGGGTTCATATGGCGGCGAAGGTCGCCATCTGTAATAATTCCTACAAGTTTTTTAGTCGCATCTAAGACACCAATGCATCCAAATCCTTTTTCCGTCATCTCCATAAGGGCGTCACTCATGAGAGTTTCTTGAAAGACTAAAGGAAGCTCTTCATAAAGGCGCATAAGATCAACAACATGTAAAAGTTTTCGTCCAAGAAGCCCCCCCGGGTGCAGATTTTTAAAATCCTTTTCTGAAAACCCTTTGCGTTTTAAAAGCGTCACCGCAAGAGCATCTCCAAGGGCCAGCATCAATGTGGTGGATGTGGTAGGGGCTAGTCCCATAGGACACGCTTCCGGAAAAGAAGGAAGCAGAAGCGTTGTGTGGGCTGATTTTGCAAGGGTACTCTCTGTCTTATGAGTAATGGCGATAAGGGGAATATTAAACCGTTTTGCATAATTAATGGTATCTGAAAGCTCGGCCGTCTCTCCTGAAAGAGAGAGAATAATCAAGACATCTTGGAGTGTAATCATGCCCAAGTCCCCGTGACTTGCTTCACTGGGATGCACAAAAAAGGCTGGCGTCCCCGTAGATGAAAACGTAGAGGCAATTTTATTTGCGATATGTCCGCTTTTTCCAATACCTGAAAGAATCACCCGTCCTTGGGCCTGCATTAAAAGACTGATGGCTTGTTCAAAAGAACTATCAAGACTTTCGCTCAAGTGTTCAAGGGCGCTTGCTTCCAGAGTTAAAACACGCCGTGCCTCTGTGAGATCATCGTGAGGGTCGCTCCATGGCTCATTCTCATCTTGACGAGGATCCACCGTAATTGCAGAAACGTTGCTTCTCATCTTGTTTAAAACTCCAGACTTTTTATCCAATAACCTTAACACATGTGACACAGATTTATAGTATAGGAAATTACAAAGTTATTTCCTAGTTTTGTCATCCCCGATAAAGAAGTTCTAGGCTTTGCTACGCAAATCAAGCACTTCTAGCCCGAGGATGACAAGGATGGGCGCCACATGCGATCAATGCTGAAAAATATCAACTTCGTTCCATCCTTGGATGTCAAGCTCACACCGGGCTGGGATAAATTCAAAACACGCCTTTGCAATAGATTCCCGAGCTTCACGTTTTAAAAGCTCTTGAAGGGTGGCTTTCAAGCGGTGAAGATAAAGAACATCTGAAGCCGCATATTCCATTTGTTTATCAGACAACGGCTCAGAGCCCCAGTCAGAAGTTTGTTCTTGTTTTGAAATTTCAACATTCAGAAGCTGCTTACAAAGGTCTTTAAGCCCGTGTTTATCTGTAAAAGTACGAGAAAGTCTAGAGGCGATTTTTGTACAAAAGATGGGGGAGGTTTCGACCTTCAAATAATATTTTAAAATTGCGTAATCAAATCGTGCAAAATGAAAGATTTTTTCGACGTTTTTGTTAACCAGAAGAGCTCTTAAATGGGGTGCTTCATAAGAGGATTTAAGAGGAAAATGGACAAGATGACACTCTCCATTCCCGGAGGACAGTTGGACAAGTGTCAATCGATCCCGAGGAATATAAAGCCCCATGGCTTCCGTATCCACGGCTACAGAGTGTCCGAAATCAAGTCCTGCAGGAAGGTCTCCTCGATGGTAATAAATTTTCATATATTTTTTTCCATTCTCTCTATACTCTGGTGCCCAGGAGAAGACTCGAACTTCCACGAACTTTCGCTCACTAGAACCTGAATCTAGCGCGTCTACCAATTCCGCCACCTGGGCCTTTTATTGTCGTTAAAGAGATTAAGGGAAAAAGTCAATAAATACTAGTCCATGCCTTAACGCCTGGCGATTTTTTGAAGTATACCCCCCTTGTCATCCCCGACGAAGAAAAGCTAATGTTTTCTTGCAGAAAACAAAGCATTGCTAGCTCGGGGATGACAAATATAGCGCAATTGGCAATTTGTCCTCATAAGACGACCCTTGCATTTATTCTTACCCTTGATTACGTAGAATATATAATACATAAGCTCATGAGAATTAATGTATCCTGTTTAAGGACTTGTAATGGCAGTTTTAAATATTTTAACATTCCCCGATCCACGCCTTCAGGAAAAAGCCCTTCCTGTTGAAAAAGTTGACCGCGCCATTCGCACGCTGATGGATAACCTCTTAGAGACTCTCTATCACGTAAATGGTGTTGGATTTGCGGCCATGCAAGTCGGCGTTAAAAAGCGTGTCATTGTTGTGGATGTTGGGGAGCGGGACGGAATTCCGTCCAAACCTCTTCTGATGGCAAACCCAAAGTTAGAGTGGGTTTCTCCCACAACCCAAGTCACAAAGGAAGGGTGCTTTTCTGTCCCTGGATTTTATGAGAATGTGATTCGATCCTTAGACATAAAAGTATCTTATCTGGATGAAAATAACACCCCTCAAGTTTTATCCCCAAGCGGTCTTTTGGCCGATTGTATTCAACATGAAATCGATCATTTAGATGGTATTTTGTTTATTGAGCATTTAAGCTCTTTAAAACGGAGCCTGATTGTACAAAAGCTCCTTAAAAGAAAGAAAAATCGTTTATGAACCCTCGCATTGCTTTTATGGGAACTCCTGATTTTGCAGCCCATATTCTTAAAGCTCTTCTAAGTCAGCCTTATCATCTTGTCGCAGTTTACACCCAGCCTCCTCGCCCTGTGGGACGCGGCTATAAACTCAGGCCAAGCCCTGTGCACGCCCTTGCTGAACAACACTCTCTCCCTGTTTTTACGCCTTCTTCCTTAAAGTCAGAAGAAGAGCAAGCGCACTGGAAGACCTTGGATTTAGACGTTGCTATTGTGGCTGCCTATGGCCTGATTCTTCCTCAAGCGATTTTAGAAGCGCCTCGGAAAGGATGCCTTAATATTCATGCGTCTCTCTTGCCCCGGTGGCGAGGAGCGGCTCCCATTCAACGGGCTATCTTAGCGGGAGATAAGGAAACAGGCATAACCCTCATGAAAATGGATGTGGGCCTTGATACGGGAGATATGCTGTATACAGAAAAAGTTTCTCTTGATGATCATATGACAATGCCCCACCTTTTAGATCTTTTGACGAAAGCAGGAATACAGACACTTTTAAAAGCTCTTCCTCTTTATTTGGATGGAAAATTAGAGTCCATTCCTCAGCCTCAAGAGGGAGTCACGTATGCGGACAAACTAGCAAAAGAAGAAGGGCTGTTAGATTGGACTGCTTCCGCCTCATTTTTAGAACGAAAAGTGCGCGCCTTAAATCCTTGGCCAGGCACTTGGTTTGAAGTAGCGCATGATCGAATTAAGGTTCTTGAAGCCATTGCTCTTCCTCTGTCTTATTCAACTCCTCCCGGAACAATCCTTGACAACCAATTGACGATTGCATGTGGAGAGGGCACCTTGCGCCCGCTAAGGCTTCAAAAGATTGGAAAATCTCCCCTTCCCACAGCTGAGTTCTTAAGAGGCTATACCCTTCCTCCCTGTCTGTCTCATGAGACGCTTTAAGCTCACCCTTGAATATGAGGGCACCCCCTTTTACGGATGGCAGCGACAAGCTGCTCTCCCCACAGTCCAGGGCGCTTTAGAGGATGCGTTTGCTGATTTTTTAAGCGAACCTACACCTCTATGGGGAAGCGGGCGTACTGACGCAGGCGTCCATGCCAAAGGTCAAGTGGCTCATGTGAATATAGCAAAAGACTACACGCCCTTTGAGATTCAAGGAGCCATGAACAAACGATTACAAGATGTTC
Organism: Alphaproteobacteria bacterium; assembly: GCA_947457015.1. Classification (GTDB taxonomy): domain Bacteria; phylum Pseudomonadota; class Alphaproteobacteria; order UBA9655; family UBA9655; genus UBA9655. Next base: position 19,018 of record CANGTV010000015.1, read on the forward strand.
CTATCACTCTCCTTGATGTTGAAGAAGTTACGTCCGATTTTCATGCTCGATTTTCAGCGACGTCTCGCTCTTATGAATACAAAATCTTGAACCGCCGCACACCTCCTTCCCTTGAAAAAAACCGTGTGTGGTGGGTTGTTCCTTCCCTTTGTATTGATCGTATGAGAGAGGCCGCTGCTTTTCTGATAGGACATCATGACTTTTCCTCTTTTCGGGATAGTCGCTGCCAAGCCTCTTCCCCTATGAAGACACTGGACTCTCTCACCATTGAAAGAGGGGGAGACATGATTCTTATCAAAGCTCGTGCGCGGTCTTTTCTTCACCACCAAGTGCGCAACATGACAGGAACTTTAAAACGAGTGGGCCAAGGCGTCTGGGTACCTGAAAAAGTAAAGGAAATCTTGGACGCCTGCGATCGTCGGCAAGCCGGACCAACGGCGCCTCCAGGGGGGCTTTATTTAACGGAAATTGGGTATGAAATGGCCAATCGGAAAATTTGAGATCCCTTCTTCTTTATGAGATAATACCACACTCAGAAAAGGAGAAACTTCATGCAATATAAGGGACGAGGACGACCCCGTGGTCACCGTGAAAAAGTTGATAAAGGAACGTCGGAGCTACAACATAAAAGACAGGAACTTTTAGACAAGAAGTTGGATCAAAATGTGGCTCTTGCAGAATCACTCTTAGGCATTTTGTATGCGCGCAAGCTTATTGCTACCTCTCTTTATGAAGCAGGGCGCTGCTTTGAGGAGATCGGATACAAATACACATTTTGTTTAGAATACGCTCTTCGCAAACGGATCAATGCGTTAAGTCTTAAATTTGGGGAGTGTTGGGGAGAGGGGGACTCTTCTCTTTCTGACTCGCAAGAAGAAAAGAGAACGAAAGCTTGGCGCAATGCCTTGAGGGCTCTCCAGCAAGCAGGACGTATCCCTTATCACATTGTTTTGAAAGTTGTGTTTTATGATCAAGACCTTTATGCACCCTCTTTTTCACCCCCTTCTGGAGGCGAGATCAAAGCATTAAGAAAAGGATTGGACTGTCTTGATAAATATTTTAAAGGAGAGTTGAAAGATAGGCGAGGCAGGCCTCATGATCTGGCTCCAAATCCTTTGAGATCCACCAGGTCTCCACCGTTTTTAAAAGAGCTCCCACCGCCGTCCCTTCCGTAACACCTTGCTCAAGAATATCGTGGCCCGTAAGGGGAAAAGAAGGAACGTTCCAAAAGTCAAAAAGAGTATGGAGCTCTTTGAGAAACACAATTCCTTCCGTGAATGATAGCTCAGAAAGGGCCAGGCGATGGGCTGTCTGAAAAAGGGCAAGATCAAAAGTTTTCTCTTTTCCCCACAGGTAAGCCTGATGCTTAAAGGAGGCATGTGTCACCGGCTTATGATTTTTCAACAAGAAGGCCAGGATGGCTTGTTGCTTGCCAGAAAGGCGAAGGTGTGCCTTGATTTCCTCTAAGGCAGGATGAAAAGCCGCAAGGCGTATGCAGGGAGAAGGAGGGAATCCCCCCTCTTTTTCAAGGGAAACAAGGGCCCTTAGGGGCTCCCATGAAGAGAGATGGAGAATATAGGCCAAAACGCCGGTCTCTTCCATGGCTTGCAAAGCATAGAGGGGAGAGGGAAATTCTAACAGCTTTAAAAACTCTTCTGTCACCCGTTCACGAGCGAGGTGAGGAAGATGAGACGCATACTGAGCACAAGCTTGAAGACCTTCCTCATTATAAGGTTCATGACCAAAGCGGGCAGAAAACCGAAAAAACCGTAAAATGCGGAGGTAGTCCTCCTTGATGCGCTGGCTCGCGTCCCCAATAAACCGCACAACATGGTTTTTAAGATCCTCCACACCCCCCACAGGATCAAAAAGGTGACCGTTTTTATCGGCATAAATGGCATTCATCGTAAAATCACGGCGATAGGCGTCTTGCACCCAGTCATCTGTAAAGGCCACGTGCGCTTTGCGCCCAAAGGTTTTCACATCCACCCTTAAGGTGGTGATTTGATAAGGTCTTTTGTCAAGGACGGCCGTTATAGTTCCATGATCGATACCCGTAGGGATGGCTTTAATGTGATGACTTTTCAAAAGCTTCATGACCCACAGAGGATCACGATCAACGGCCAAATCTATGTCACTCACGGGAAGATCTAAAAGGCCATCGCGCACAGACCCGCCCACAAGACGCAAAGTAGCGCCTTCTTTTTCAAAAAGATTAAAAAGCTGCTGAAGGGCCGGCAAGGCAAGCCAAGGGGTGTTAAGGTGAAGCACAGTTAGTCTTTATCACTCGCAATCCTAAAAGGGGTGGTTACAAAGCATCCTTAAGTTGATCGAGTATGTTCATTGTTAAAAGGTTGGACAGCTAAACAAAATCCTAGCCCATGCAATACCGTGTCTATCGTTTGAAAAGAAGGATTACCTGTTGGCGAAAGTTGGGCATAGAGGTTAGATCGATTTAAGTTTGTTTTTTTAGAAAGTTTAGAAAAACCACCCTGAGCTTTTGTAATATCTCGAATAGCTGTAAGAAAAGCTTCTATATTTGCATCTTCTTCGTAAGTTTCAAGGGCAACCGTAAGATATTCACGGGCATAGTCTCTATCTTTTAGATGTTCAATAAGCGAATCATGAAAGGTTTTAGCCATCGTCTCTCTCCTGATAATCTTTCCAATACTCTTTAGCTTTCTCAATATCCCGTTTTTGAGTCCCCTTATCTCCACCCAACATCAGCAGGATAAACTTATCGTTTTTTCTTCCAAAATAGATCCTATATCCTGAGCCAAAGTAAAACTTGAACTCGTAAACGCCATCACCTATAGGTTCAATAACTCCAAAATTTCCATCATTTTCGATTCGCCTAATTCTGTATTCGATTCGAGCCGCATCTCTTTTGTTCTTTAATTTATCGAATCATTTGAGATAAGGACACTTGCCATTTTTATCTTCATAGAGTTGAATAACTATCTTTGCAGTCATTTACCTACTTTCTTAGTGTATGTCATAACATACATATTTTCAAGAGAAATGATTCATAAGTGAGAGAGAATTACAAGAGTCACCACATCACTTCCCACAGGGCAAGAGCAAAAGACACAGCAAGCAGGCTATCCAGGCGATCCAAGAGTCCCCCATGACCGGGGATTAAGGTGCTGGAATCTTTCACATGACTCCACCTCTTGGCTTGGGATTCTATCAAATCTCCTAATTGAGCGATCAAAACTAAAAGAACGATTCCCCAAAAGGAAAACACGCCGGGGAACACCCAAAAGGACGTTTCGTACCCCACGGCAACTCCTACGGTCATTCCAGCTATAAATCCGGACCATGTTTTATTGGGGCTAATAGAGCGGGCCAACTTCGGGCCTTTAAAGAGGCGCCCTCCCGCAAAAGCGGCAATGTCCGTGCTCCATACCCAAAAGAGGAGCCAAAAGATAAGACGCCATCCCTCCAGAAGGGCCATAGTATGGAGAAACCACACAACAGTGACGCTTAAATAAAGTGTTCCAACCAGGGCGTATATCCCTTTAGAGAAAGGAGGAAGGGTACATTTTACGAGCAATCTCATCCATTCAATAAATAACCCAATTGCTGTCACACCCCCTAAAATAAGGACGTAAGGAGGGCCAACGTAAATGACATAAAGACAAAAAGGGATAAGAACAAGAGCCGACAGGGTTCGGGGGAGAAGGGTTGATGATTTCCGAAATTTAAGCCGCTGTGCCAAATCGTCTCTCTCGATTTTGATAGGTTAAAAGGGCTTCCATAAAATCTTCAGGCGTAAATTCTGGCCAGAATTTATCCACAAAAACAAGTTCCGTATAAGCAAGCTGCCACAACAAATAATTGCTAATACGCTGTTCACCGCTGGTACGGATCAGGAGATCAGGGTCAGGAACGCCGGCTGTATAGAGATGTTGCTCAAAAATTTGTTCTGTAATGGCCTCTGGGTCAAGGCGTCTGTCTCGAATCTTTTCTGCAATTGCACGGGTTGCGTGGATAATCTCTGCGCGACTTCCATAGCTAATGGCCATTTGAAGAGTGATGGTTTTGTTGGATTTTGTAAGTTCTTCGACCTGCTCAACAAGATCTAAAATTGTATTGGGAAGGAGATCTCTTTCCCCAATAACCTTAAGACGCGCATCATTTTTATGAAGCTCTTCCACTTCATCTTCAAGATAGTGTTTTAACAGAGCCATGAGCCCCGACACCTCATGGGGATCTCTCCGCCAATTTTCGGAGGAAAAAGCATAAAGGGTTAAATAGGACACGCCAATTCGCGCGGCTGTCGTCACAATGGTGCGAGCCACATCACTCCCTTGCTTGTGTCCCTCAAGACGAGAAAGGGATTGCTGACGCGCCCACCGTCCGTTGCCATCCATAATAATGGCGACATGTTGGGGGACTTTAAGAAGGGGAGTGCTAGTCATAAGGTGCCTCTTAGTTACCTTTCTCTTTTACCGCATTTTTTTGCGGAGGGGGAGAGGTTTTTTTAAGAGCCACCTTTTCGGTTTTTTGTCTCTTCCTGAAAGTAAGGCACGCTATCCGGTGGAGGGCACTCCTCCTTACAAGAAGTTCCACATAAACTCTCCATAAAAGAGCTTTTGATACTATAATTGGTGACGAAGGACACTTTCATACTGGAATGCTTCTGGCATAAGCTTGTGTCGTAAGATGTTGGGTTTTGAACATCGTCGCAATATTCCTCCAGTTCTGTCATGGCCGTCGATAGGGCATTAAAAGAAAGAGGTTTTGAAAGTTTAGAACAGAAAGTTTTGCACGTGGCGCATGCATCAGTCGTATTTTGCGCTGTGAGAGGAGCACTTACCATTATGAAACCGACAACAACCGAAAGGAATAAGAATTGATGCGTAGGTTTCATAAGGCGATGCTCCTCTTGTCCTCTGTTATTATAACTTCTTTTGATTAAATAAAAGTTAAGAGGGAGAGTTTGGAGGAAGTCTCTCATCGTCATTCCACTTTCTTAAGAATGATGAGGAAGAAAAATATCCTCTACACCTGCATAATTTCTTTCTCTTTGTGAGCCAATGCCTCATCCACTTTTTTGATAAACTCATCGGTGGCCTTTTGAATATCATCGCCTAAACGGTGCGATTCATCTTCCGACACATGACCGTCCTTTTCCATGGCTTTCACGCTATCCATCCCATCACGCCGGATATTGCGGATGGCAATGCGGCCTTGCTCTGCGTATTTGCCTGCAACTTTAACAAGCTCTTTGCGACGCTCTTCACTCAGATCCGGAAGAGGCACACGGATCACAGAACCTGCGGCGCTCGGATTAAGACCAAGCCCTGACTCCCGAATTGCTTTTTCCACAGCAGGGGCGAGCCCCGCATCCCATACGGAAACAGTTAAGAGGCGTGGCTCTGGTACGTTGATATTGCCCAATTGACTAATGGACATGCGGTTGCCATAGGCTTCCACCACCACGGATTCCAAAAGGGTAGGGGACGCGCGCCCTGTTCTAAGACCCGAAAAATCCTTATGGACCACATCAAAAGCAGTATTCATCCGCTTTTTTAATTCAGTGACAATTTCCTGACTCACAGTTCCTCCCTTTATTGGTTGATGAGCTTACTATACCCGTTTCTCACAAAAGGGGAAAAGGAAAATTATGAATGGGGAGGATGGTTTTTGTGTAAAGGGTATTCTTTAAGAAGAGCTTCTGCGGGCACGCCGAGTTTATCATGAAGGGTGCGCATCATTTTCAATGTCAACGGCCGCTTTTTTGTAAGAAGCTCAGACACCCTTCCTCGTCTTACTTTCAGGATGGATTCTAAATCTCTGCGAGACAAATGCTCTTGCTCCAGTCTAAACTTAATCGCTTCAATAGGATCAGGAGGGAAAATAGGACAGTGATGCGTTTCATAAGCCTCAACAAGGGTTGTTAGAACGTCTAACAAATCTCCTTCTGGTGTATTGGACTTCGCCAACATTAACCCCGAAATTTGAAGCAAAGCTTTCTCATAATCTTGTTCGGTTTTGATAGGATGTACATTCATTATACTGTCTCCGGGTTAATACGGTCATACTCTTTGTGGGTTCCAATAAATCTTATATAAACTATATTATAACTATAGTTAACCATTGCAATCAGCCTGTATCTGTTCCCTGAAATATTAAAGATCACTCTATTATTTTTTAGAAAGTCTGCACTACGATAGTGATTTTTAATATCTTGTGGTGTAGTCCACACTGTTTTCTCGACTTCAGCAAACCAGGCTCTTAAAGGAATTTCAGCTTGAGGATGAGTTTCCCAAAACTCTTTGAGAACTTTCCTCGAAATAATTCTCATTCACAGCACATCCCTTTGTTATTGATTAATCATACCATGGTCCCGTTTTGGGATCAAGCCACAAATACACCATCTCTACCGAATCATGGTAAAGCGCCCTTTTCCTTGAAGAGCATCTCGAATGCCATGAGGGTTGAGGACGGAAAACACCATGATGGGGATTTCGCTTTCCCGCGCAAGGGCAATAGCGGCCGTGTCCATCACCCGCAAGTTTTCTGTCAGCACTTGCTGATAAGAAAGCTCGGGATAAAATAGAGCATCCTTATGCTTAATAGGATCGGCGCTATAGATTCCATCTACTTTTGTGCCTTTCATAAGCACTTGGCAATTAAGCTCGGACGCTCTTAAAGCCGCTGCGGAATCCGTTGTAAAATAAGGACTTCCTGAGCCTGCCGCACAAATAATGATGCGCCCTTTTTCCATGTGGTGAACAGCTCTTCGTCGGATGTAGGGTTCACACACGGAGTGCATGGGAATGGCTGACATCACGCGGGTTTCAAGTCCCATGTGTTCGAGTCTGCTTTGCAAGGCTAACGCATTCATCACTGTGGCGAGCATACCCATATGATCAGAGGTTGTGCGTTCAATTCCTTGGGCTTCTCCTTGGAGTCCGCGGAAAATATTTCCTCCCCCCACCACGAGGGCTTGTTCAACGCCTAAGTCGTGGGCTTCTTTAATTTCTGTGCAGATACGATCCATAGTTGAAGAATCCAAACCATAGAGCTGATTTCCCATCAGGGCTTCTCCGGAGAGTTTTAACAAAATGCGCTTATAAAGGGGTTTCATGGAGGTGCCTTGCTTTTAAAAATTTTTATGCTCAATACCGACCAAATTTTGAGATGGTGTTAGTTTCTTTGTCATCCCCGATCTAGAAGCGGTTGATTTTCAAAGAAAATCTTAACGATTCTTCATCGGGGATCTTCTCGAAGTCATGAGATATTGCAACAAGATCCCCGACGAAGCAATGCTAATGTTTTTCTTTTAAAAACAAAGTATTATTAGCTCGGAGATGGCAAATGTGGGAGAGAGGACACAAAATTTGAAGTAGCAAGCCTTCAAACCTCAGCCTGTTGTGTATCTTTTTTCCCTTGCACAAGGTCACGGCGGGCAATGCGCGCCAATGTTTCATATTTGTCTTTAATATGGTGCAGCTGATCTTCCGTCAATTCTTCAAGATCGAGCAGTGCATTATGAGCCCCCTTTTGAGCGCGAATAAGCTCATCAAGTTTTATCTGAATGGCTTCCCCATCCCGATTTTGGGTATTTTGGATTAAGAAAACCATCAAAAAGGTCACAATGGTTGTTCCTGTGTTGATGACCAACTGCCAGGTGTCAGAAAAAGAAAAGAGGGGGCCTGTAATAACCCACGCAAGAATCGTGCTACACGCAAGAACAAAAGCGCTTGCCTGACCTGAGAGATGAGCAATATAGCGTGCAACATCCGAGAAACGTTTTGTAATGGTCATTTGTTGTGAGGAATCGCCTTATCTAAGGTTGAAGAACAATACCCGGTGCAACCGGCATCACATAAACACTGATTATAAGGCCCAGAGCCTGCGGGTGCAAATATGCATGAAGTAAAAGTGTACCATGGACATGCAATCGTTTCAGTAGAAAGCACGGAGAAAATCGTAATCGCTGCTATTAGCAGACTCGATTGGTTAATCTTTTTTCTAATAATGATCATTCCATGAACCTTTTGTTGTTTTTCAATCCTCTTTTTCTTATATCATGAAATCATAAAATAATAGTTAAAAAAAAGTATGAATTGCATTGTCTTTGGATATATTTACAGGATATTCATTAAATAAAACGATACGCCTACACCCCTCTCCCCTCAATCTCCGTCGCGAGTCCTTTAAAAAGCTGCTCAATCCCTCCCGGATTTGATCCTCCGGCTTGCGCAAGGTCTGGACGACCGCCGCCGCCTTTACCATCAATAAATGGCACAACTTTTCGGATAAGATCAACTGCATCAAAGGTGGGGAGCAGATCAGGGCTCACGCCAATGACTAAAGAGACTTTTCCCTCTGTCTCGCTTGCCACCGCAAAGATGCCGGAGGAAAACTCAGCCTTTAACTCGTCCATAATGGGTTTCAAATTTTGAGGAGGGACGTCTTTTAAATGACGCTTAAAGAGAGGCACGCCCTTAATGATGTCTGGCTTCAGCGTCTCTCCTTGTCCTGCTGTGGCTAAGCGCCCGCGCAGCACGTGAATTTCTTTCTCAAAGGTTCGGCGTTCCTCTAAGACTTGCGTGACTTTCTCCCCCACTCCTTGAGGGGTGACTTTAAGAAGAGAGGCAAGAGCTAAAACCGTTTGGTGTTGGGCGGTGGCAAAGTCTTCAGCCATCGGGCCCGTAAGAGCTTCAATCCGCCGAATTCCTGCGGCAATACCGGATTCAGAGAGAATTTTAAAATAGCCAATATCGCCCGTGCGTTCCACATGAGTTCCGCCACAAAGCTCTACAGAAAAAGGCGCACGCGCCTCTTCACCCATGGAAACAACCCGCACTTCTTCCCCATATTTTTCTCCAAAAAGAGCCAAAGCCCCTTCTTTGGTGGCTTCCTCAGGCGTCATGACGCGCACAGATACGGGTGTATTCGCCCGAACTTGATCGTTCACCTCACGCTCAACATGAAGAATATCGTCAGCGCTCAAGGCCTTGGGCTGACTAAAGTCAAAGCGCAAACGATCCGGTGCCACGAGAGATCCCTTTTGAACCACATGGGCGCCAAGGCGTTTACGCAAGGCTTTATGCAGAAGGTGAGTTGCAGAATGGTTCGCGCGTAAAAGAGTCCGCTTTTCCTCATCAATGGCAAGATGAGCCACATCCCCTTGTTTTATCTCTCCCTCTATAACACGTCCCATATGCACAATAAGATCATTCACCTTACGGTGGGTGTCTTCCACCTGCATCCGTCCTGTAGGGGTGGAAATAAAGCCTGTGTCTCCCATTTGGCCACCGGACTCTCCATAAAAAGGAGTTTGATTTACAAGAAGAGAAATTGTCTCTCCGGCTTTGGCAACAGAAATTTCCTTCCCTTCTTTAAGGAGGGCATCTATCCGTCCTTCCGCAGTGTGGGTTTTATAACCTAAAAATTCCGTGGCTGAGAGGCGCTCTCGCAATTCAAACCAAATACGATCCGTTTTGCTTTCGCCCGATCCTGTCCATGCAGCCCGGGCTTCTGCTTTTTGGCGCTCCATGGCTTTGTCAAACCCTGTTGTATCAACGGACTTGCCTTCAGCCCGCAGCACATCTTGGGTCAGATCGAGGGGAAACCCATAGGTATCATACAGCTTAAAGGCTATTTCTCCTGGCAACAGGTCCTTCACTTTTTGAGATTCTTCTGTCAGAAGCTTTAAGCCTTTCTCAAGGGTTTGCCGGAAACGGTCCTCTTCCAAATTAAGTGTTTCCATGATGAGAGGTGTCGCGCGGACCAACTCAGGATAGGCCCGGCCCATTTTTTCAACTAGGGTAGGCACTAATTTTGCCATTAAGGTACCTTTGTATCCCAACAGTTGTACATGACGCATGGCACGGCGCATAATACGACGCAACACATACCCGCGTCCTTCGTTGCTGGGCAAAACCCCATCAGCCATCAAAAAACAACTGGACCGCAAATGATCGGCAATGACGCGATGAGAAGCTTGCGCCGAGCCGATTGCTTTTATTTTTGTAATTTCCTCGGACTCTTCAATGATCGCCTTAAAAATATCTGTGTCAAAATTGTTATGCACCCCTTGAAGAACGGCTGCGATACGCTCCATTCCCATGCCTGTATCCACAGAGGGCTTGGGCAGAGAAATCATCTCCTGGGGGCTGAGCTGCTCATACTGCATAAAGACAAGGTTCCAGATTTCCACAAAGCGATCGCCGTCTGCTTCCTTGCTCCCTGGAGGGCCTCCTGGAATATGTGCCCCATGGTCATAAAAAATTTCCGAGCAAGGCCCACAAGGACCAACGTCTCCCATGGTCCAGAAATTCTCACTTTTCTCAGAAATACGAATGATTTTCTCGTCAGGAAGGTGGGCTATTTTTTTCCAAAGACGGGCGGCGTCTTCATCTTCCGAATAAACGGTTACAACAAGCTTATCGACGGGGACCCCCCACTCCTTGGTAATAAGGGTCCAGGCGAGCTCAATGGCTTCCTCCTTAAAATAATCACCGAAGGAAAAGTTGCCCAGCATTTCAAAGAAAGTATGATGCCGCGCTGTATGCCCTACATTTTCAAGGTCATTATGTTTTCCCCCGGCCCGAATGCATTTTTGACAGCTAGAAGCCCGTGTGAAATCAAGTTTTTCTTGGCCTGTAAAAACATTTTTAAAAGGAACCATCCCAGCGCTTGTAAATAAAAGAGTCGGGTCATTGGCGGGCACAAGAGAACTGGAGGGCACAACCGTGTGCCCTCGATTTTGAAAATACTCTAAGAAAAAAGAACGAATATCAGCGGTCGTTGTCATGGGATCAGTATAGCAGTGTAGCCGTGCAGCCGTATAGTAGTATTTGGAAAAACCAATCTATCATATTCTACAACATCTCTCATGATAAAACGTAGCTAATAAGTTACATTTAACTGTTTTATATGAGAGAGTTTAATCTTTTGTCCAAGCTGAGGTTATCTAAACCTCACGGGAATTAAGCAAAAAAGAAACAAGACTGTTGAGCCTTAAACGCCCTTCCTGTGTCGCAACAAGATGAGTGGGCGTTTGACTCAAAAGTCCTTCTTTCTCAAGTAAAGCCAGCCCTTGGTAAGCCTCTTCAGGGACAAGGCTTGTTTCCTCATAAAGACGCTTGAGGGACAACCCTTGCGTCAGGCGTAAGCCCATAAGGGTAACTTCTTGAAGACGCTCTTCTGGCGAAAGAGACTCAATGATCTGAAGTCCATGTCCTTCTTTTTCCACAGATGCAAGCCACGTTTCAGGAGCTTTATAACGAGATGTGGCGTGCTTTACTCCTTCAAGTGTTATTCTTCCATGGGCTCCTGGACCAATCCCTATATAATTTTCAAAGTTCCAATACAGAAGGTTATGCTGACACTCTTGGGAAGGGGCTGCATAATTAGACACCTCATAAGAGGGAAGGCCCGCCTCACCCATCATGTTTTCCGTGAACTCATAAAGGAAGGCTGCTGGGTCTTCCTCAAGAGTCATTGTTTCTCCCCGCGCAAGGCGTGTTGCAAAAGCTGTTTGGGGTTCAATGGTAAGCTGATAAAGGGACAGATGCCCCTTCGCATAGGTTAACGCTTCTTTGAGCTCTGCCTTCCAGGCAGCTTCCGTTTGATGAGGGCGCGCATAAATCAAATCAAAGGAATAGCGAGGAAAATAAGTCGCTGCAATATCCAGGGCTTTCAGCGCCTCCTTTGCAGAATGACGACGCCCTAAAAAAGCAAGAGCGTCATCTTGTAAGGATTGAACCCCTATGGAAAGGCGGTTAACACCTGCATTCCTGAAGGCTTCAAATTTTTTGCCTTCTACCGTACTTGGGTTAGCTTCTAGAGTGACTTCTAAATTAGGCGTGGTCGGGAAAAGCGATTTTGCTGTTTCAATAAGAGAGGCAACTGTGTCGGGATCCATCAAAGATGGCGTCCCGCCCCCAAAAAAAATACTCGACAAAACCCCTTGAGCGGCGTCATGAGACGCATGGGTGAGCTCTTTTAAAAGAGCTTCTTTCCAGCGCCTCTGCTCCACTTTTTCCCGCACATGACTATTAAAGTCACAATAGGGACATTTAGACAGGCAAAAGGGCCAATGAATATAAAGACCAAAAGGGTTGTTCATAGGTGTCAGCAACAGTTAAGAATGAATCATTCCTAACTCTTAATCACACTTTCCACAATCCTCTTGGCACTTGCGACAAACATCTGCACATTTTTTGGCAGCAGCAGCGCAAGCTTTTGCATGCTCACCTTCCATTTTGCCGCACTTGTTTGTACAATCGTCACAAATCTTTGCACAAAATTCGTAAAACTCTTTTGTGCAACAGCCTCTTGCTGTAAGACGTCCTACAAGGGTGCAAATCTCGGCACACGTTATACAACAAGACATATCTGATGAGCACTCTTTTGAGCCTTTGCTCTCAAACGCACATCGCTCCGCTGCTTTGACGGTGTCAAAACAAGCATCAATACATTCTTTGTAAATCATTACTCTCTCCTTCTTGCTTTGTTCTTTTTATTATAAGGAGAAAAAAATAATATTTATTAAATATTTGGGAGTTTTTATGATGGTTAACAAAAATTTTCTATATTCAGTTTCTGCTTTTGCTCTGGCTATGCAAATGTGTGTCAATTCGCCAAGCGTCGCAATGAACGACGATGATGATGATGCGTTTAGCTTTATCTCGGTTGGCTCTTCAAGTTCTTCAAGCTCCTCTTCCTCCTCTAATGGGTTTTCTTCTTTGCCAACTGAAGCCCAAGGAGCATGGAAATTGTTCTTTAAAAAAATAAAAGATGCTCAGATTAAAATAGAAGAGGCATGTAAGACAATTCGAAAAAATAGTAATTATTATAAAAATCCTTCTGAAGAGCAAATTTACTTGTATGCAATATGACCTCTCTCTGGAAGCTTGTCACCATCCTCAAGTTCTTCATCCAAATAAATAGATAGAACCGTGATAGACTGCCTCTCCAAAAAGGAGGCAGGATGTCCTGAGTTCACCTGCGAGAAAGACAACGGTAACGTCTGAAGTGTTTAACCTGAGTTTTGGTTAAGGAAGATCTCTCTGTCTTGTCATCCTTGGTTTAGAAATGCTTTGTTTTCCGCAAGGAAAACATTAGTATTTCTTACACCGAGGATCTTCTATCAACATAACAGTGTGCTTTAAGAAGATCCTCGATTTAA
>CANGTV010000016.1 GCA_947457015.1 Alphaproteobacteria bacterium
CCAACAGGCAGTAGTTCGTCAGCAAGAGGTGGTTCGCCAACAGGCAGTAGTTCGTCAGCAAGAGGTGGTTCGCCAACAGGCAGTAGTTCGTCAGCAAGAGGTGGTTCGCCAACAGGCAGTAGCTCGTCAGCAAGAAGTAGCTCGTCAGCAAGAAGTAGCTCGTCAGCAGGCAGTAGCTCGTCAGCAAGAGGTAGTTCGCCAACAAGAAGTCGTTCGTCGCCAGCAAGAAGTAGCTCGTCAGCAAGAGGTGCTTCGCCAGCAGCAAGCGCGGTTAACGCCCGCTGAGCTCCTTGTGAGGGCTCCATTTGTGAGAGTTACGAAGCCGACGGGTGATAATTTGGAGCGCATGAACGAAAATAACTTTCAGATGGAGGGAATTCCAGCCCGTGATTTAGGGTATGGGCAGGGACGATCTAGAACACGTCAATACAGTCTGAACATGACTCTTCCAGCAGCCCCTGCTTTTCACGTTTATCATCCAGGAAACGACCTCGTTGGTTTCTCGTCTCCTGCTTACACGCTTAACCTTAAGCTCCCTGCAGGATATAATTTGCCTGGCTTTGCGCCTGCAGCGCTGAATGCTCATTTGAGAGGAAGAGATCCTAATACGATTGACTATTTCCTTGTTGTTCAAGATGTTCCATGGGATTTGACTGCGCAAGGGTTGCAATATAGACCTCAATCGTACCTTAATCCAGAGAGCGAATTCTCAACCCCGTTACCTTCAGGAACGAATTTTCCTGCGCGTATTGGTGTTTTCTCACGTAATCCTGGAGGCCCTCTTATCCACGGACAAGTCGATGGCAATCTCTTAGCAGCACCTAATACCATAAGCATTCATAACAGTAGAGAAAGCTTGAATACTCCTGCTAATGTGGTAGATGTAGCTCTTGCAGCAAATGTTCTCTTGCGTCAGCGTGCAACAAGAAATGAAGTGTTAACAAATCCTGAAAGACGGACAGTCGACCGTGTGCTTATGAATTTAGCGCGTGCTAGGCAGGCGCTGACAGTTGTAGAAAGGCAGCGTGTTGCGGCCTTGGGCTGGAGACAAGAACTTCCTGATATTTTTGGGGATCCACAGCTTATTTCCTCAGGAAATGTTCATCCTCTCGTGAACTTTAATATGAATGATTCTCGAGTTCTCTGGTCCTTGACGGAGCGCTTGGATGGCAATATGCGAATGGCAGTAACTAAGCATATTCTCTTAACGCCAGCTCATAATACTGTCTTTGAAGAAGTCTTGAGTCGTCGAAACGTGACTACATATCAAGATATGCAAAGAGAGCTGCAACTCGCTCAAACACGTAACAGGCTTGCCCTTGGTGGAGGGGGAAATCTTGTGGATGAATTTGACATCCCTCTAAGGTAAGCTGCCCTTATATAAAGATACAAAAAGGAGTGCTGTCAAAAGTGCTCCTTTTTCTTGCGTAGATGGCATGGATAGATTCAATGAAAAGGAATATGGTATTTACTATGGTCGGGGTGAGAGGATTTGAACCCCCGACATCCTGGACCCAAACCAGGCGCGCTACCAGGCTGCGCTACACCCCGACTATCAATTTATATATCTCACTTTTTCTTAAGGAGCAAGGGTCTTGTATACGTCTTCTCACCATCCGACATTTTTTTAGAGGCGCTCTACCCTCTTTCCAATGTCATCCCCTTCTGTGGCGGGGATGACAACAGAACTGGCAGTGCTTCAAAAAATGTCCGCTGGCAAGATGGCCAATCGAAAAAATTTACTTTTATTAACAATTGTTGTAGTGTAATAAATATAAAATCTAAGACGTGTTTCTAAAATATACTCACTCAATTTGAAATTATCCACTTTTATTCCAATTCTTCCAGTGTCATCCCCGCGAAGGCGGGGATCCAGAATAAACTGCACTGTCCTCCCGAACCTTTAGTCCCGGGCTTGACCCGGGAGCATTTCGAGATCTCTTTGCTATGGAGATGCTGAAACGAGTTCAGCATGACAAGATTTCTCTGGATCCCCGCCTTCGCGGGGATGACATGTAGGGGGTGTTCTAAGCGACAATGAGCCTCTCATTAATGAGACATAGAAGGGTCAAGCTTTAAGCGACATCCTTTTGTAATACCATGCTTTTTGACGACGCCACTTTTAACTTCAAGGACTTGAGAAACGCCGCTCACGGGGCCAATAATAGCTAGAGAGTGAGGCGTTGTGTTTTCGTGAATATCTACAATGGTGCCGGTTTCATCTGCAAAAATCATATCTAAGGAGAGGGGGGTATTTTTCATCCACATGGCGACAGGGCTTGGCTGAGAGTAAAGAAAGATCATTCCCGCGTTGTCATCGAGGGCTTCCCGGAACATGAGCCCTTTTTTTTGTTCTTCAAGTGTTCTGGCCACCTCGACGGTGAGGGGGATATTTGTATGAGAACATTCAATAGTAAGGTTTTGAGCGTAAAGAGAGAGAGAGGGCAGAAGAGCCATCAGTATAAATAAGATTCGTTTAATCACCATCTGAAATCTCCCAGGCTTCTTTTACTTTGCTGTTGTTGATCAAGAGAAACGTTTGTCCTTTATAGGAAAAATCTTTTGCTTTGTCATGGCCTTCCCATCTGACAGCAATTTTATTTTCCTGAGCCACAATATCCTTCACCTCATAATGAATGTTAGGATATTTTTCTAACCAATTTTTCGTGGCTTGTTTATAGGCATCTCGACCATGAAGAGATGTTTTTGGCAAGTGCAGTAGAAAATGTTTATCAAGGAGAGTGTCGCACAGCTGAAATTGCTGTGCGTTCCACATCTCGTTAGAGATTTTATGCACGAGATCTCTAGCTTTTTCGGACATACTTTTTATTCTTCCGTTAAATTTTCCCAGATTTCCCATCCTTCTGTTACTTTATTGTTAGTTATATGTAGAAAAATTTGTGCTCTAGAATGTAAGTCTTTTGCTGTGTCATGTTCTTCCCATCTGACAGCAACTTTGTTTTCTTCTGCAATGATGTCCTTCACGTCATATTTAAGGTCAGGGTTTTCTTGAAGCCACTTTTCAAGATATTTCTTATACTGGTCTCGGCCATGAAGAGCTTTTGCGCGTCTTAAGTGCAACACACAATTTTCATCAAAGAGGGTGTCACAAAGTTGAAGCTGACGCTTATCGAGGAGGTCATGATAAATTTTATAGGCGATGTCTTTGGGTGAATCTGACATGGGTCTCTCCTTGTGTTTAAGAAACCTTAGTGTACTTCTTAATTCTTAAGAGGGAGTTAATTCAGAAAAATTTCCTTTCTGCCTCCAAGAGGGTGCTCAACAGACAAAACTCATGAATGGAAAGATCTTCGGCGCGGCGTTCAGGATTAATGTGAACGGACTCAAGTTGGGATACGGAAAGAGTTCCTTTTAAGCTGGAGCGGAGCATTTTGCGGCGTTGTGAAAAAGCAGCTTTGACAACCTTTTCAAGGGTTTCCCAAGGCGGCACTGTTTCACGTGAAACAATCGGCGTGAGTTGGATAACGGTTGACGTAACTTTAGGAGGAGGAAGAAAGGCCCCAGGAGGCAGGTCAAAAAGTTTTCTTACGTGCGCATAAGTTTGGCACATGACGGAAAGGCGTCCGTAAGCGGGGGTGTTAGGGGCCGCTGTTATGCGGGCGGCCACTTCTTTTTGAAACATTAAGGTGAGACTCTCAAAGGCGTCTATATGCTGTAGCCACTGTAAAAGAAGAGGCACGGAAATATTATAAGGTAAATTAGAGATAATTTTTCGGGGGGAAGTCCCCATGGTATGAAGAGAAAGAGTGAGAGCATCATTATGGAGGAGTGTAAACGTTCCCTTAAAGTGGCTTTTTAGATCGTCCAGATAAGGAAGGCAACGAGAGTCTTGCTCTACAAGGATAAAGTTTGTGCACGGATGGTTCATAATTTCACGAGAAAGTCCGCCAGGGCCGGGGCCCACTTCAATGACGGTACGATCCTCGAAAGGGGCAGCGGCCTCGACAATTCGCTTTAAAATATGAGGGTCGAGCAAGAAATGCTGTCCCAGGCTTTTTTTTGCTGTTAAAGCGCGGATAACCTCTTTTAAAGGTTGCATTTACATGCGCACCTCGATAAAGGCATGCCGTCTTAGATCTCGAAGTTCACGTCTTGAGAGCAAAGAAAGCTTTCTTTCGGCAATGATTTCTCGTGCGGTGTCTTCCGTAAATTGTTCAGCCGTTTTCGATTGTTTTTTACATACCATTACAAGAAGAGCTCCTTTTTCAGTGAGAAGTGGCTCACTCGTTTGATTGAGATTCAATTGTTGAATAACCTTTTGGAGAGGTTCAGGAAGACTGGCAAGAGGTTCCTCCTGAGACAGGATCGAAGAAGCTGATGGAAACTTATCTTTTGCGATTTTTTCAAGATCAGGGCAACTTTTTGCTGAATGAGAAATTTCTTCTGCTGTATTCATAATGGCCTGCGCTTTTTCATCTGTTATGTCTTGAGGAAACGGCAATAATATTTGTTGAAGTGTTAGAAACGTCTGCCCTTCAGATGTGGGTGATTTTTTTTCAATATATCCAATGATAACATATCCTTGGGAAGTACGAATAGGTTGGGAGAGTTGCCCTGGTGTCATGTGTAAAACAAATTCTTTTATTTCAGGAGATAGCTGATCTTCCGTAAGCCAACCCATATCGCCACCTTGAGCTGCGGTGGCTGCTTGAGAAAATTGTTGTGCAAGAGCAGAGAAATGAGCTCCGTTTTGAAGCTCTTCAATAAGGCGAGAGAGATCATTTTTTACACGTTCTTCTTGTTCTGGACCCTCAAAAGGCAAGACAATTTCCGCAAGGTGATATTGAGTTTTGGTTTCCTTTTCCTTTTGAAGCTGCATTTCTTGAGCAACCTCACCTTCGCTAATTTGAAGGGTAGGACTGTATTTTTCCCGAATCAACTCAACCCACACAAGGTTTGATTTAATTTGATCTTCGAGGGTTTTGAGGGGAACATCATTTTTCTCCATTAGCTGGGCGATATATCCTTTTGGCATCCCATTTGCAGTTTCAAGGCGTTCCATGGCCTCTTTGATTTGGGTGTCAGTAACTTTAATTTTTTCTTTTTCTCCTTCAGCTAGCTGCAATTTTTCATCGATCATGACCCTTAGCATTTGAGGTTTGATGTTATCAAGATTTGGAGCGGTGGGCTCAAGCCCAGAGCTGATCGCCGCCAAACGAAGGCGGTTGAGGAGATCAGTTTGAGTAATGATGCTTTTATTAACAATCGCCGCGATACGGCTTGAAGAAGATGGATCTGCTTTTAGCACCCCTTCTCCTATCAAAAAGCTGAGTATGATAAAAAAACAACGCATGAGATAAACCCCCTTAGACACTTATAATTAAGCTCAACTGTGGATAAGAAAATAATTCCGCACCTTTGTCATCCTTGACTTAGAAATTCTTGCCCCGACTTGATCGGGGGCTTTAGAATTTCTTAGGTCGAGGATCTTGTAGAAACCCCAATATGTTACTATAAGATCCTCGATTCAAGAAACGCTTTGTTTTCCTTGCGGAAAACAAAGCGTTTCTAGGTCAAGGATGACAAGGAAGAAATTTGTTCCTTATCCAAACTCAGGTTAAATTAGAAAACAATATAATCGCTCTTATTCTTTTAGGGAATATGCTCTTTGCAGTCTTGAAATTTTTTTAAAAGTGGACGATTGTCATCGCAACTCCTCTTAAGGGTTGGGATTGAATGAAAAAGATTACACGTTATATTTTTGGGCAACTTCTTTTTGCGGTCCTTGCCGTTACAATTGTTCTAACTTGTATTGTATGGCTTGTCCAAATGCTTCGTTATATTGATTTGATTGCTAGCAAGGGGATCCCCCTTCTTTTGTTTCTTGAAATGGTGGGTTATCTTTTACCTAATATTTTTGTCATTATTATTCCCATAGCAATTCTTATTAGTGTTCTTTTTATTTATAATAAGCTTATTGCAGATCATGAGCTTGTGGTAATGCAGGGGGCGGGCATGGGGTATTGGCAGTTGGCCAAACCGACCATTATTATTTCTCTAATTTTTACATTTTTTCTTTATTTTATAACAATCTATTTTCTTCCTTTTTCTTTCCGCAAACACCGTGATATCGCGCTGGCTTTAAGGCAAGAATCTTTAATGAGCCTTTTATCGGTGGGACAATTTAATACGTTTAAAAACTATACCGTTTACGTTCACCATCAAGATGCACAAGGAAATTTTCAAGGTATATTACTTTATAATGCGAGCCAAAAGGATAAACCCGTTCTCTTTATGGCCGAAAAAGGTATTTTGTTTGATAAGGGAACAGAGGGTGCCCATCTCCTTCTTATTAATGGAAATCGTCAAGAACAAGAAGCAACGACAGGGAAACCTTCTATTTTATATTTTGATCAGTATGTTATAGAAACGAAAGAAAAAGCGTCGGAGTCTGGAAAAACGGAGCGTTTTCTGAAAGCACATGAACGCAATATGGAAGATTTGTTAAATCCTAAAGAGCCGGTTTCTGCAGACATGCGGTCGGCATTTTTATCGGCGGCGCATCAGCGATTAAGTGCGCCACTTTATGCCTTGGCCTTTGGTCTTGTAGGGGTGTGTGCGATGATTTTAGGGCACTTTAGTCGAAAAAAGCGGACGGGAAAAATTCTAATGGCGTGTGCTATCGCAACCTTTGTTGAGGTGGGAGTTATGGTCTCTTTGCATACATCAGTTCATGTAGATTTGATGATTGCCCTTTCTTATGGGCTTATCCTCGTTCCTATTGTTATTTGCTTGCTTTTACTTTCTCCGTGGGTGGATGGTTTGACTGATCTCTTTCGAGGGGGAAGGCGCCGATGACGCTTTTTGGTCTTCTTGCACGGTATGTAAGCCGGACTTTTCTTTATAGTTTTGGCACTATATTGGGGTGTTTTTTTACGATTGTTGTTCTTTTTGATTTTGCAGAAATTCAAAGACGTGCAGGATCAACAGATATCGGTTTTATAAACAAGCTTACTTTGGTGCTTTTTCGAGCCCCGCATCTTTTAGAACAAGCCTTTCCTTTTATTGTTTTTATCGCAGCTCTTTTTGTTTTCTGGCGTATGAATCGGTCACATGAGTTGGTTATTGTTAGATCTATTGGTCTTTCTCTCTGGCGTCTTATTCTTCCCGTAGGATTAACTGCTTTTTGTATAGGGTGTATCATCCTAATAATTTTTAATCCTTTGTCGAGCACACTGTTGGGAAGTTCTCAACAACTTGAAAAAAAATACTTTTCGGGGTCTAAGGAAGAAGTAAAAATTGATCCGACAGGACTGTGGTTAAGCGAACAAGTTGGCTCTACCCAGGTTATTTATAGAGCCAGTCAAATCGATTTAAAAAATTTAGAATTTAAAGACTTAAATATTATCATAACCTCTCCGCAAAATAAATTTCTTGAGCGCATTGACGCTAAAATAGGTCAGATTCAAGGCAACCGTCTCGAACTTAAAGAGGGATGGGATACACAAGCTGGCCATGTTGCAGAACCATTTTCTCAAAAATCAATTGAGACTTCTTTAAATCAAAGGAAAATTGAGAAAATGAGAGTTGACAGAAATGCGCTCTCTTTCTGGAAATTACCTTCCTATATTAATCTTTTGGACGCATCAGGGTTGAAGAGCCTCCAGTATCGAATGCATTGGCATTCTTTGCTTGCTACAGCGTTTTGGTTAGGGGCAATGGTGTTGCTGGCCGCTGCTTTCTCTTGTCGTCCTTTTCGTCAAGGAAAAATGATTGTGATGATTGTGGCAGGACTCGGCGTTGGATTCCTTCTCTATTTTTTTAAAGATGTAACCTTTGCGCTGGGAGCGTCCGGAAGGCTTCCTCCGCTGATTGCAGCTTGGCTTCCCACTCTTCTAACCGTTATGGTGGGAGCCGTTCTCGTCTTCAACCAAGAAGATGGTTAAAATGAATTTTAAAATAATAAGTGCATATCTCCTTTTGAGTGGTGTCTTGACTCTTCCTCTTTATGGATTCAATGCTGCATCGGTCGATGCAACGAAGCCTGTTTTGTATTATGCGGACAGTCAAACCTATGATCGTGAGCTTGGAATCTTAATTCTGAAGGGACATGTGGAGTTTAACCATCAAGGAAGTGTTTTAGAAGCTGATTACGTCACCTATAGTGAAAGTGCAGATCTTGTGACGGCCTCAGGGAACGTACGTATGCGCCAATCTAATGGAGATGTGCATTTTGCTGAATATGTGGAGCTAACGGGAGATATGAAGGAGGGGATTGTTCTTCAAATCCGCGCTCTTTTACAAGATGATTCTAAACTAGCAGCTCTTGAAGGGCGTAAATTTGAAGATCGCGAAGAACTTGACCAAGCGGTGTATACGCCTTGTGAGCTTTGTGGAGATAAACCTCCCACATGGCAAATTAATGCTAAAAGAGCAGTCAAAGATGAAATTAGTAATGATATTCACTTCGTAGATTCTCACCTTCGTATTTTAGATGTTCCTGTTATGTATTTTCCTTATGTAACTCAACCTTTAGAGCGACGAAGTGGTTTTTTAATTCCTCAACCTCGGTACAGTACGGACCTTGGTTTTATCGCTCCTGTTCCTTACTATATTGTTCTTTCAGAGGATAAGGATTTAACATTAACACCTGCTTATTTGACAAAGCAAAATTTTCTACTTGCCGGAAAATATCGGCAAGCTTTTGGAAATGGTGCGCTAAAGGTTGAGGGGAGCATCACAGATTATAAAAAATCAGCAAAAGACAAAGCGGCTGAAAAACTCCATCTTTATACCATTCCTAAGATCAGAGGTCACGTTTTTGGAGAGGGGATATTTAATTTAACGGATGTCTGGCGGTTTAAAGCAGAAGGAGGAATGGTGAGTGATAAGACCTATTTTCGTAAATATGGGTTTACGCGGTGGCAGTCTTCTCCTGTTCTTACGTCAAAGGCTATTTTAGAAGGATTCTTAACTCAACGAGATTATGCTGCTGCTAGTGTAAAGTATTTTCAAGGACTTAGGGATCCAGACAGACAAAAAAACATCCCCGTCGTTCTTCCCTTTTTGGAGTATAATGCTTACTCAGATCCTGATCCTTTAGGAGGGCGGTTTAATTTTGATGGGAATTTTTTAAATCTCTACCGTCCAGAAGGAATTAAGATGCGACGAGGCATTGGAGCGGTTGGATGGCAACGTCCATGGACTGCTCCTTTTGGCCAAGTCTTTACTGTTTTTGGGTCAACGCGTGGAGATCTTTATCAAGTCGAGGACCCCACAAAAGTCGCTCTTCTGAAAAAAACAGGAGGGAGTCGGTTTTTCCCTCAAACAGGGTTGGACTGGCGTTGGCCTTTTATCACAACGTGTCAGCAACAAAGCATTATCGTACAGCCCTTAGCACAAATTATCGCAGCTCCTCGTAAGGCAATAGGGCTTGCGGCTCGGCGTGTTCCGAATGAAGACAGTATGGATTTTGAGTTTAATGATATTAACCTTTTTAGTTCAGATCGGTTTCCAGGGTATGATGTGCTCGATACGGGGAGCCGGGCTGTCTATGGAGGCCAAGTTCTTATGACAGGAGATCTTTTTGGAGATGTCGAGCTCTTTTTAGGTCAGAATTATTCCTTTTCAAAGCCAAACTCTCAAGAAAAGTTTCAAGGGATACGGAATGGTTCTTCCGATTATGTTGGGCGCGTTCAAATGAGTCCTTGGAGCTGGCTTGATTTAACTTATCGATTTCGTCTCTCTCAAAAATCATTTAAACCCCTTGTATCTGAAGTAGGGGGCTGTTTAGGGCCGGCACTTGCTAAACTTTCCGGAACCTATGTCTTTATTAGCAAAGACGCAGGAACGCTAGATAAAAAAGACTTCAAGCAGTTGAAGATTAATTTCAGTTCTCAATTTACAAAATATTTAACGTTTTCAGCGTCGCTTTTGCAAAATTTAAGAAAGAAAAAAGATGGAGGAGGGGTTTTATCGAGAGGATTTTCTCTAACCTATCGAGACGATTGCTTTACCCTGGGTGCTGGTGTGGAACGTCAATACTTTGTTGCCAGAGATGTAAAGCCGGCCACTCTTTTTATAGTGATGCTCGGCTTTAAAAATGTTGGGGATTTTCCTTTGTCTTATAATATAGACCAAGGATTATTTGGGGGCGAGCCTTCCAAGAAAGATTCTCTAGCCCCTTAAGGAGGCCTGGTTTTTATAAGATTTTTTAGGAGGTACGGAAGAGGATGCCCTCTGTGTGCTTGTTCTATTGACCTCTAAAAGCAGCTCTTG
This sequence comes from Alphaproteobacteria bacterium, assembly GCA_947457015.1. GTDB lineage: Bacteria > Pseudomonadota > Alphaproteobacteria > UBA9655 > UBA9655 > UBA9655. Next base: position 10,240 of record CANGTV010000016.1, read on the forward strand.
TCGACACTTTCTAAGCTTGTTAAGCTCTTTGGCATCGTCCCGATCTTGGATTTGAAGAGAGCTGACTTTAATTTCGATAAGATCTAAAAGAATTTCAAGTGATTGCCGTGATACCATCGGTGGTCCTTTTTGATTAAATCCATACCTTAGAGTATACTTTAAGAGGTTAACAAATGATGAATAACGATGCCTCTTTTATCTTTTGACGATTTTTCCTACTACCCCTTTGAAAAAGAGGGGAGACTTTTAGGGTGCGATGTGGGGGAAAAAACAATTGGGTTAGCGATCTCTGACAGATATCGCACGATCGCTAGCCCTTTGACTGTGATTCGGCGCACCAAATGGAAGACAGATTCGACAGTTTTGTTTAAAGAGATCGATACACATCACATTTGTGGTGTTATAGTGGGTTTCCCCTTAAATATGAATGGAAGTGAAGGTCCGCGTTGTCAGTCAACACGCCAGTTTGTGTCTAACGTCTTACAGGTAAAAGATCTGCCAGTGTGTTTGTGGGATGAGCGCCTTTCAACAATTGCTGTTACGCGGACTCTTCTGGAGGCAGATCTCTCTCGTGCTAAACGAGCGCAGGTTGTTGATAAGATGGCAGCTTGCTATATTCTTCAGGGTTTTTTAGATGCTTTGGGAATAAAGAATGCAAAATGAAATAAAATGTTATTCTTCTTAACCGTGAACGGCCTAGGTTTATGATTTAAAATTAGATATCTTATAAGAAGTACTTTTACTCACCACATCTTGAGAGACTATGAAAAAATTTTTTGGAACGGATGGTATTCGAGGAAGAGCTAATGTGAGCCCTTTGACGCCTGACATCTTAACCCGTTTAGGACAAGCGATTGGCCTTTGTTTTATGCGTGGAGACCATCGTCACCGTGTTGTTATTGGGAAAGATACACGTCTTTCTGGATATATGGTTGAATCAGCCCTTGCTGCTGGCTTTGTCTCGGTGGGAATGGACGTGGCGCTTGTGGGGCCTTTGCCAACCCCTGCTGTAGCTATGGTGACGCGCTCTTTGCGTGCGGATTTAGGAGTAATGATTTCTGCTTCTCATAATCCTTTTTCAGATAATGGAATTAAGCTTTTTGATCCGGAAGGGCGTAAGCTTTCAGATAAGGTTGAAAAAGAGATTGAGGCTAAACTCGAGTCTTTATCTTCTTTAGTTCAACCGCTTTTTTTGGGGAGCATGACGCGTATAAGTGATGCTGTTGGTCGATATGTAGAATTTGTTAAAGCCAGTATTCCACGGCATGTGCGTTTTGATGGTCTGCGAATTGTGGTGGACTGTGCTCATGGAGCTGCCTATAAAGTAGCGCCTCTTGTTCTTCGAGAGCTTGGAGCGACAGTAGTTCCTCTTTCTATTGAACCCAATGGACTAAACATTAACGAAAACTGTGGAACGACCCATCCGCAAGCGATGTGTGACAAAGTAAAAGAGGTGGGGGCTCATGTAGGCATTGCCTTTGATGGAGATGCGGATCGTGTTGTTTTTTGTGATGAAAAAGGGGATTTGATCGATGGGGATCAAATCATGGCCCTTCTTGCGACCGATTGGAATGACCGAGGTCTTTTGAGGGGCGAGGGCCTTGTAGCAACATTGATGTCTAATTTAGGACTTGAGCAGTACCTGGAGAATCTCGGCCTCTCTCTGGTTCGGACAGCTGTTGGAGACCGTTATGTTGCTGAAAGAATGGCGGCTGATGGATATAATATGGGAGGAGAGCAGTCAGGACATATCATCCTTTCTGATTATGCAACAGCAGGGGATGGACTGTTAACGGCTCTTCAAGTCCTAGCAATTCTTATCTTAAAACAAAAAGCAGCGAGTCAGTTGTTGAGGGTGTTTACACCTTTTCCGCAAGTTTTAGAAAATGTAAAGGTGGCGGCTTCTGTTCTGAAAGCACCAGAAATTGAAAAAACGATTGCGCAGTTTCAAAAGCAGCTTGGCGCAAACAACCGTCTTGTTATCCGAGCTTCTGGAACTGAATCTTTGATTCGCATCATGGCAGAAGGGGAAGACGAAAAACTTATGCGTGGAATTGTTAGCCAAATTGCTGAGTCATTGTTGTCTTTCTCTAATCAAGAGGTTGCTTAAAAACGGGTCGTATCACCTGACAAATTTTGAGAGACTATTAGTTTTATTGTCATCCCGAACTTGTTTTGGGATCTCTTTGCTATGAAGATGCTGAATGATCCCGGGTCAAGCCCGGGACTAAAGATTCAGCATGATAAGGGTTATCTGGATCCCCGCCTTCGCGGGGATGACAAGAAGGGAATAGCAACAACGCTCGTATTTTCAACTTGAATAGGTATATAAAGAAAAATGATTGACTCACAAACACTCAAAACTCTTTTGTCCTTTTATAGAGACGCGGGCGTAGACGAAGTTATCTCATCCAGACCCCATAATCGTTTTTGTGAGGTTGAGGATACCCTTGATCTTGCGCCAGCAGCATCTGCTCCAGAAAAAAGAATTCCTTCTCCCATAGCCCCTCTCATCTCTCCTAAGGTAGCTCATGAGACAGCGTATGTAGCGGCGCGCTCAGCTCAAACTTTGGCAGAACTTAAGGGAGCGTTGCTGGCTTTTGAGGGATGTGCTTTAAAATATACGGCCACGAATCTTGTGTTTGGGGATGGGAATCCTAAAGCGCGGGTCATGTTAATTGGAGAAGCCCCTGGGGCTGATGAGGATCGACAAGGCTTCCCCTTTGTTGGCCAAAGTGGTCAGTTGCTTGACAAGTCACTTGCAGCAATTGGGCTTACACGGCAGAATTTTTATATCACGAATATCATTCCCTGGCGGCCGCCTGGCAATCGACAGCCCACGCCAGCTGAATCTGAAGCGTGTCTCCCTTTTGTTCAACGGCACATTGATCTGGTGAGTCCGGATTTTCTTGTGTTGGTAGGAGGAACAGCTACAAAAACGCTTCTCGGGGGTCGAGAAGGGATCGTGCGTCTTCGAGGGAGTTGGAAGGATTACACCTCAGAAGGAGGTAAGAAGATGAAAGTCATCGCAATCTTTCATCCAGCCTATCTGCTTCGCTCTCCTGGCCAAAAGCGGGAAGTATGGCTTGATCTTATTAAAATAAAGCATACCTTACGGGAAGCGGGAGTGGAGTTGGGGCAAGGGTTGTAAAGTAGGGGTGCGACTCTTCCTATCATTGTCATCCTTCCTCACTGTCATCCCGAATCCCCTGATCAAGTCAGAGAGCCTGCCCCCGCGGAGGCGGGGAATGACAAACTGGCGGAATATTTTCTTATCCAAAGCTGAAAGAGAAGTAAGGAACCCGCTCCCCGAATTTTCTTGCCTTCCCCCCCTCTTTATTTGCTATAAGAAGGGGGAGGGGTTGGATTATGGACGTATGTCTTGCAAACCCGGTCAGGTTCGGAAGAAAGCAGCCGTCGTAAGGTTCATGCGGGTCATGTTTCCAGCCCCTCACTTTTGCAGCAGTCAGTGTTCAGAAATGGTTATTGCATTTTTAAGATCGGGCTGGCATAGACTTATCTGAGTACTGAATACTGAATACTGAATATATGGACGCAGCCCTTAAACTTATCCCTCCCTCAGCGCCTCCTCTTGAAGGATACCGTGTGCTTGCGCGTAAATATCGCCCAACAAAGTTTAGTCAAGTCATTGGCCAAGATTTCCTTGTGGAAACTTTAAAACGCGGCATTGAAGGGGGACGTCTTGGGCATGCCTTTATTTTAACAGGCATTCGGGGAACAGGAAAAACCACAACCGCGCGTCTTATCGCGCGTGCGCTTAATTGCAAAGAGGGACCTACGCCTGAACCTTGTGGGTCATGTTCCTCGTGTGAGACGATTGTGCAAGATCGTTCCATGGATGTGATTGAAATTGACGCCGCTAGCCGCACAAGCGTTGATGATATGCGCGAGATTATTGAGGCCTCTCGGTACAAGGCAGCAACATCACGTTATAAAATTTATATCATTGACGAAGTTCATATGTTGTCCAAAAGTGCCTTTAATTCACTTTTAAAAACCTTAGAAGAGCCTCCTCCTCATGTAAAATTTATTTTTGCAACAACAGAAATCCAAAAAGTTCCAGCAACCATTCTTTCACGCTGTGTGCGATTTGATCTTAAGCGTATCGAAAGCGTGACCCTTGCGGCCTACTTTAAAAAGATTTGTGAGGAAGAAGGCGTTACCTTTGAAGATGAAGCCATTGCTTTGATTGCAAAGGCAGCAGAAGGATCTGCCCGGGATGGTCTCTCTCTCCTTGATCAAGCTATGACCTATGGGACGTCCCATATTACAGCAATTGAAGTTCGGCAAATGTTGGGGCTTGCTGATTCAGGGCTTCTTTTAGGTTTCTTCCAGGATTTGATGGAAGGGGAGTGTGCTAAGGCGCTTGAAACGCTGCGGTATTTCTATCAGGAAGGGATGGATCCTCTGCGCCTTCTTGAGGATTTACTAGAATTGACCCATTGGCTCCAATGCTTAAAAATTAACCCTAACCTTGCACAAGAGCTGTCCTTAAGTGCTGAAAAGAAGGAGCGGGGGCTCACTCTTGCTGAAACCCTTTCTATCCCCAGTTTAACTCGGGTGTGGCAAATGCTTCTCAAAGGCTTTGAAGAACTCAAAAGAGCCCCTTCCCCTCAAAAAGCTCTGGAAGTTCTCGTGATTCGGTTGACGCATTTAGCGCCTCTGCCTTCTCTTCAGGATCTCTTGGAAGGAACCCCCTTAAAAAAAAAGTCTTAAGTGAACCCGATCCCTCTTGTCACCCTGAATCCCCTGATCAAGTCAGAGGACAAGTTTATTCAGGATCTTTTGGAAAGGAGGTTCCGAAGGATCCCGAGTCAAGCTCGGGACTAAAGGTTCAGGAAGACAGAAGAGAAGACCATCTCCCCTTTGCTTCCTTTGAAGATCTCGTGGCCTGGGTGGCCCATCAACGGGAGGGAATTTTGCATGGGCATCTGCTCTATGATATCCACCTCGTTGCATTTAAGCCTTTCCATGTTACCCTTCGTCTTGCGCAAAAGGCCCCGCGCGATCTTCCGCATAAGCTTGAATCTCTGTTAAAAAAGGAAAGAGGGGAAGCATGGACGATTGCAATTTCTGATGAAATCGGTCACCTTACCTTGCATGAGAAGAATCAAAGAGCGTCTGAAGAGCATCGGGCTGAGGTTTTGAAAGCGCCGCTTGTAAAAGTTCTGATGGATGCTTTCCCAGGAACAACACTTGTTCACATTGAAGATAGATAAGGAGAAAGACAATGTTTGGTAATATGGGCGAAATGATGAAAAAAGTGCAGAAAATGCAAACTCAGATGGAAGAAGCTCAAAAAAAACTGGAGTCTATTGAGGTGGAAGGGGCTTCTGGCGGAGGACTTGTAAAAATTACAGCAAATGGCAAAGGGGCCATCAAAAGCGTTAAGCTGGACCCGACTTTGTTGGATCCTAAAGAAGTTGAAGTTCTAGAAGATCTGTTGGTAGCTGCTCTTCTTGATACGCAAACGAAAGTGGAAGAAAAAGCAGCGGAAGAAATGGGGAAAGTAACGGGAGGCTTGAAACTTCCCGGAGGCATGAAACTGCCATTTTGAAGAAAGTGGTCAGTAACTGACCACTGACCACTGATTACTACTAGCAGGACATATGATCAGCAGCGAACTCAAAACTCTTATTCAGTTGCTCTCAAAGCTTCCAGGTCTTGGGCCACGGTCTGGCAAGCGTATTGCGCTTCATTTGCTTCAAAATCGCAATACAACCTTGTCCACTCTCACAACGTCTCTTCAAGAAGTAGGTATAAAAGTAAAAGAATGTTCAGTTTGTGGGAATCTTGATTCTCAAGATCCCTGCATTCTTTGTCAGAGTTCACAACGTGATTCTTCAATCCTGTGTATTGTGGAGAGCGTGGCTGACTTATGGGCCCTTGAGAGGACATCCTCTTACAAGGGACAGTATCATGTGCTGGGAGGAGTTTTGTCCGCTCTTGATGGGGTGGGACCAGAAGATTTAAGGATCTCCAGCCTTTTTAACCGCTGTCGAACGGGGGCTATTCAAGAAGTCATTCTTGCCCTTAACGCCACTGTTGAAGGGCAAACAACCAATCATTATTTAACAGAGCGCCTCAAGGAGCTGGGGATCTCCCACATTTCAAGCCTCGCTCGAGGCGTTCCCGTGGGGGGCGAGCTCGATTATCTTGATGAGGGGACTCTTTCAACAGCTTTGCTTTCAAGGCGGCGCGTGTAAGAAGGCAAGCCCTTTTCGATTGCCCATATGGATATAAAAATCTTGCTATATTAGTAAGAATATCTATTATATTGTTTATATACCAATTGTGAATAGAAATTCGTGTTTTCGTTAAACTCACCATTGTCATTCCCTGCTGTGGCGGGGGTCCAGAATAACCGTTGTCATGCTGAACTCGTTTCAGCATCTTTTTGTCAAAGAGATTCCGAATGATCCCGGCTCAAGGCCGGGACTAAAGATTCGGGATGACAATATTTCCTGGATCCCCGCCACAGCAGGGGATGACAAACCGGGAAATAATTTTGTAATTTTTTCTAGAGAACTTTTTATAAATGAGGGTGCCTCTCAAATGACATTAAGACTTACAGAAAATGCAGCCCATAAGGTCTTAAGCTTGATCCAAGAGGAATCCAGCGCAACCCCGCTGATGTTTCGTGTAATGGTGTCAGGAGGAGGATGTTCTGGGTTTCAGTATGGGTTTTCCTTGGATGACAAACGGCAGGAAGCAGATCATGTTTTTGAAGAGCATGGGGTCGCCGTTGTTGTTGATGAAGCGTCCCTTGCTTTTGTAGAAGGGGCCCATATTGATTATGTGGAAGAGCTTATAGGAGCTTCATTTCAGATTAAAAACCCAAACGCGAGTTCTTCTTGCGGCTGTGGAAATTCTTTTTCGATTTAAAGAGATGACCCGTTATCTAATTTTGTCATTGCAAGGAGTGCAACGACGAAGCAACCCAGGACAAATAACGCATGTCCGGAGGATATGCAGCCTTTTTTTTATCTACGTAAGATGCAGCACCCCTTTAGCAAACTAAAAAATGCATTCCTACGGAATAAGCCCTTTTTACTGGATTGCTTCGTCGTTTCACTCCTCGCAATGACGTATATTGTTAAAAAATGAGACCCTTATCCAAGCTCAAGTTATTTAACAAGGTCCATCTATTTCCTCGTCTTTTTCATCAAGAACTTTGGCTCGGTTGTTCCACGTTAAAGCGAAGAAGAAGGCTCCAATGAGGGCAGTAAAGATGAAAAGCATAAATCCGCCTTCCCAGCCATAACTTTCAACGATCTTTCCAATGCCGGCTCCGGCAATAGCGGCACCTATATAAGCAAAGATCCCTGTCACCCCTGTCGCAACGCCTACAGCGCGTTTCGAGGCAAAATCAGCCGTTGCGATTCCGTTAAGCACTTGAGGGCCATTCAACAAAAAGCCGGCAATGACCAGCATGGTTGTATCAAAGAAAGGGTAGCCTGGTGGCGTTTTCCAGACGATAAAGAGGGCAACAGCAAGACCAATGAGGAAAAAAGTCCCGACAGGCCCGCGACGTCCGGCAAAAAGCTTGTCAGAAATCCATCCTGCTGTGATGCCTCCTATAAGGCCTGCAATCTCAAAAGAAACCAATTGCATACCCGCAATAATTAAACTGACCCCTTTAAACTCCTTTAAAAAGGTGGGAGCCCAAAAGAAAATTCCCATACGTGGGATGTAAAGGCACATGTTAGCAATTGCCATATACCAAACAAGCTTATTGGCTAAGACAATGGAGATAACCTCTTTTATGGTGATACGTTCCTCATAATCTTTAGAAACGCGAATGACATCCTCCTTGTATTCTTCAACGGGAGGAAGTCCCACTTCTTTTGGTGTGTCCCTCAACCGATTGAATAAAAAGAAGGAAAGCCCCATGGAGAAAAAAGCAGGAACGATGAAGGCAGCGCGCCATCCAAACTGTTCGATGAGAAATCCTCCAAGACCAAAGATAGCCACGGCGCCAATTTGGTGCGAAGACGCCCAAAGAGCCCATTTAGAGCCAAGCTCCTTAGGGCTAAACCAATGGGTGATTAAGCGAGCACAAGGGGGCCATCCCATGGATTGAAAGCAACCATTAAGCCCCCAAAAAATGGCAAAAAAGACAATTCCTGAGCCGAATCCCATGAGAAAACTGATAATTGCTGATAAAAAAAGGCCAATCGACATGAAGTAACGAGCATCTGATCTATCGCTGACATATCCATTAATAAATTTTCCAGCTCCATAAACAATCGAAAAGATAGTCGCTATCCAGCCCATGTCAATTTTAGAGTACCCAAACTCTTCCATCATTCCCGGCATAGCCATAGAAAAGTTCTGACGGACGAGATAAAAGGCGGCGTATCCAATAATGGTCGCATAAAGAATACGCATTCTCCAATAGGGGAAGCTTCCCTGCGGTGCAAAAATTTTTTCAAAAGTTGTGAGGACGTCGTGGGAAAGTGCTCTTTCAGCTGTCATCGAAATGCCCTTACTTTATTAACATGTGAGGCAAGTTTAAGCAGGAAGTCTTGTGAATTCAAACAAATAGTCTTAAGAAAATTCAATATGTTATCTCTCAAAATTACCAAAAAGAAATCAGATGTTAGCTTCAAGAATGATAAAGACTAACATCTGACAAGAGATGTGGCTAAGCCACCTTCGCTTCACGCTCTTTTTCAGCCACTTTTTGATTGTAGAGATTGCTCAGCTTACCAACAGCAAATATCCACGTAAGAATCACAATGACCATCATGACACAGGTGTAAGGGGCGATGGTGATTTGAGTGGCCGTTGTGGATACAACAACAAGCAAGAACTGTTGGACCAATCCTCCACCGGATTTTCCTAAGCGACCACCAATAACGTCAACTGCAGCCTTACCTTTGACCTTCAATTCTTGATCAAGAGGAATATAAGACATTTCTTTTGTGGGGTCGAAAAGTGCATACTTTGTGCCCTTGCTCAAAATATTTTGTCCGGCTCCGATCATCACCGCCATAAAAACGGGGGTGGCTCCCATGGCTATTGTTAGCCAATCAAGGCCATCCCGGAATATTACGAAGGTATAGAAGAGGATGCCAGAGACTAAAAGAGCGATTGGGGTCAGAACTGCTCCTGTAAACCATCCATACCGACGGACAATTCCTTTGGAGAGAAGGATTAGAATGATTGTTCCAATTCCCGTAACGGTCGAGAAGTTCCCCATAAAGGAGCTGTAATCATTCGCTTGGAAACCAGCCTCAGTTGTATAGAGGAGCTTGAGCTGGCCTTTCCAGGTTACCTCGACAAGGTTGATAGCCATTCCATATCCGATTAGCAAGATTGCGATGTAACCTAGATAAGGAGAGGATATGATGTACTTAAAGCTTTCAGTAAGAGATAGCTTTGGCTTGTCTTTTTTAGGTTTTTTGTCTGTTGCTGCCGCATCATAATAGAACGGATCAGGCAGAACGTTTCGATTCATCCACCAATAGATAGCAATCGTGGCGAGTCCTGCAATCACGACAGCACCCATCATATAATTCAAGCTAATGCCCCATGCATCGACTTCGGGGGGGTAAAGATCGCGAATATCTGAGAGGTAGGTAACAGTTTGGCCTGATAAAATAAGGGCTACGTTCCCAAGTAAGGGGAAGAGAGCATAAAAACGCTTCGCTTCATTTGTTCGCGTAATTTCGTTTGCGAACTGCCAGAATAAGAGGCTGATGACAACAGTCCCCCAAAGCTCAGACATGATGTAGAAAATGGAATAAGACCAATCTCCCCAAAGAGCAAAGATAAACCTTAAAGCGGGAATAGCTTGCTGATAAGCTTGGACGGTTTCGGCTGAGGGATGAAGCATCGCTTTGTTAGGATAAATGATGAGGGCGAAGGCTCCAAAAAACACAATGAAAGGGACGATACATGCATAAAAGAGGTTTTCCTTTGACAGGATGTTGCTCAACTTCGCATACAAGATGACGAAAAGAATGGAGGCAGGTGTAACACCCCAAAACTTTAAAAAGTTAACGGATTCAGCTCCTGCTGCGCCAATCACGAGCGTATCTTTTGTATCTCGCAAGATGGTGTAGTTGAACAAAATAAAGAACATCATCAAGCCCATAGGCAAGAATTTCTTCATTTCCGAGCCTTGAATCGGCCAAAGCGCCGCGCGAACTTTTGAAAATTGAGGTTCTTTCTGTGGCATAGGTTGTACAGACATGGATTTCATCCCTTTATTTTTGCCTTGTGAGGGGCACAACATTAATTGAAACAATACTTACCAGCTTTAAGTAAGATCACTGGAAACAGTCAAGCTGTTATCATCTTTTTTCTCATTCGTCAAATGGGTATTTGTGTTTGTGATAAAATTTTGCGTGAAAAAAAAAGAATTGGAGTGAGTGCAACTTTATATGATTTAATTAATCTTAATTGAACAAAGAAGATTTAAGGCGGGATCTTATGAAAAATGAGCTCTTAACAACCGTAGGAATACGCACTGCTGAAACAGCCTTTATAAGAGAAGGTGTTTCAGAAAAAGACCTGATGGACCGTGCGGGATGTGAAGTCGCTGAGGTTATTCTTAATCGCTTTTCTCCTTGCTCTACGCTCATTATGTCTGGTCCTGGTAAAAATGGCGGCGATGCTCAAGTTGTAGCCTGCTATTTAAAGGAGAAAGGGTGGCCTGTAAAGGTTATCACTCTTTCTGCCTTTCCTTCAAATGAAGAGATTCATCAAGCTTTGGAGCAAGCTGACTTAATTGTTGATGGTTTTTTAGGCACGGGGCTGTCGCGTCCTCTAGACGGAAAAATTCAAACTCTCGTCCATCTCATGAATCTTTCAAAAAAGCCTATTGTTGCTATTGATATTCCCACGGGAATTGATGCTGATTCGGGGGAGGCGTGGGGAGAGGCGGTGCAGGCTACGATGACGGTAACTTTTTTTAGGGCACGCCCTGGGCATTTTCTTCTTCCAGGACGTATGGCCACGGGGGAGCTTTTTATTAAGGGCATCGACATTCCTGAGCGGCTGTTGCCGGACACGCCTTATTATTTAAACACTCCGTCTGAATGGCAAAAATATCTTAAGAGGCCTCAGCCAACTGATCATAAGTATACACGGGGAGCGTGCCTTGTGGTTGGAAATGGAAGTATGCCAGGGGCTTTACGGCTGGCGGCTATGGCGGCGCGCCGTATAGGCACAGGGCTTGTGCAAATCACCTGTAAATCAGAAGACTATCCTATTTTAGCGAGTACGGTGTGGGGGGACATCATTTTTCCTATCAAGACGGCCAAAATGTTTTTGGATTGTGTGGAAGATGAACGGTTTAAGGCGCTTTTGTGGGGAACAGGAGCCCTTTCCAAAGGCTCAACCCGAGAGCAGGCCCTTCTTCTTCTCTCCACAAAAAAACCATGTGTTTTGGATGGGGGAGCGCTCTCGAGTTTTAAAGGCAAAACCCAAACCTTAATAAAACACCTTCATGAAAACGTTATCTTAACTCCCCATGAGGGAGAGTTTCTTCGTCTATTCCCTCATTTAGCCTTTTTAAAAAATAAGGCAGAGAAAGCCCTTAAAGCGGCCCTTGAAACGGGTGCCGTTGTTGTCCTGAAAGGCTATGATACGATTATTGCCTCTCCTGAAGGGCAGGTTATTATTAACGCTAATGCGCCAGCAACTCTTGCGACAGCAGGAACGGGCGATGTTTTGGCAGGAATGATGGTAGGTCTTTTGGCCCAAGGTCTTCCCCCCTTTCAGGCCGCCGCCGCTGCCGTTTGGATTCATGGAGAGGCCGCCAATCGTAAAGGATGGGGGTTGATTGCAGAGGACTTGCTCGATGAGATTCCAGAGGTTTTGAAAGATCTAAGTCGCCACTGATCAAATTGAGATAATAAGAAAGAATGGTCTTATTAACTAGAAATGAGACAAAAGGCTCACCTCTCCCCTTGTGGGAGAGGTAAAAGAGTTTAATTTAAAATTATCACGATGTCTTTGTGAGGGGATGATAGAAAAAAGCCCCCATAAGATAACTTATGGGGGTAAAATGAAAGTTAGGGGTTGGAGGAAGCGGCTAAAAGCGCTGTTGCCTCAGAAATAGTCCCTCCTAGGAGTCTCCGCTGTTCTGCCTCCCAAATTTCCGTCTTCTTTTGAGCCTCTGCGCGTGCTGTTGTAGCCCTTTGGAGCCCTTCTTGCGTTGCTTTTAGCTGAGATTCTAAAACAAATGTGTGTTTACGAGAGGCAAACTCAGCAACATCGGCTTCGTAGGCCGCTCTTTGCGCTTCCCCTTCAGGAGTAGAGTCAAATTGGCCTCTATTCAGGGGATTTAAGGCTTCACGAACAAGTAGAGCTTCACGCTGATATGTGTCTTCGTACTGCTTGAAGAGTTGACTTATGAAGTGATAGAGGGGGAAGTTACGGGAAAAAGCATCCCACACCTGTGGATCTGAGAGGGGAAGAAGCTGTCTCGCTCCTTCATACTTAGCATTTGCTACCTGCAAATGGCCTTGTCTAACACCCCACATTATGTCGAAAGAAGAGTTAAGCCTTCCGAAAATTATCTCCCTGAGGGTATATCCACAATTTCTTAGCAGCTCGGCGTCACTACAGTATCGTAGGTTCGAAACACCGCTAGTACTAAAACTAAGCCTCTTCCAAAGATCATCCTGTTGAGGAGAAAGGGTTTTGATCTCCATAAGTCTTTGAAGTGTTATCTCTTGGCCGAACTGGCCAAAGCCGAACATAGCGTCTACAAAATGCCGCATAAGATTTTTTTCTTTCGGATCGGGGTCATCTAAAGATGGCGTGAAAGTGCTACATTGAACACAATTATCATATGCCGGGAATGCGATCTTTAACAAAGCTTTTCTAGACTCATCATTCAACTTGAATCTGGGAGGTAAGTCAGAAGGAGCAACACCAAGGATGTGAATCTCTTCAGACAGTATTGTTGATAACACCCCACGCGCCAATTGATTGTCGTATTGTAAGCCTGCAACCTCAGAGGAAAGAGGTAAACGAGTGACGGTGCTAAAAGGAGTCGTAAGGTCTCTAACAGCTGATAAAGAGACTGTTTTCGAGTCTGCTTGGAGTTTTTCTTGGAGGGTTTTTACTTGATTTTCTAAGGCCACTATGCGTGCTTGCGCCTCATTAGCATGAGACTGTACGTCTTCTGCTGTAGATGTGAGATCCTGAGAGTGTGCCCGTTCTTTTTGCAATGACGCTAGTTTGTCTTGCAAATTCCTTGTATTTTCTTCAGCGGATGAGTTTTGTTTCTCTTGCGTTTCTCTCAATGCGCTAATCACCTCCTGAAGGCGGTGAAGTTCCGCGCGCGTCGCCTTTGCTTCCTCTTGTAATGCAGAATTTGCGAGTTGCATTTTTTGAGTACTCTGAGCCGTTTTTTTTCTTTGATTTTCGGCCTCCCTTACAACCGCTCGTTGGCGCTCCTCTGCACCCGTTCTTACTTGTTCTGTTTGTTCCTGTTGATTAGCGAAACTTGCATGGACGTTTCGGACTAAACTTCCACGAACGGCGGCTGAGTGGCGTGTTTTAGTTTTAATAGTGTGGCTATCCTTACCATCCATTGCGCACAAAGGAGACATAAAGGAAGTTGTCAAAAGAAGAGTAAGAAGAAGAGATTTTTTCATAACTAATACCTTTTAATATTAACACATTTTAAGAAAGGGCGTTGATAATCATTGCTATGCCCTATGGATGTATCTTATTCGAGTCCTGGTAGTCTTGTCTAGGGTGGCTCCCCTCTCAGTGAGTATTAACCTTCTCTTTCTTTTAATTCGGAGTATTTCTCGTGGAGAAAGGGCTTAAGAACGCTGAGTGTTCTTGCCTTCTGTGTTCTCTCACGGTACAAAATATCTTCACTCACCCAAATGAGTCTTATCTCATGATTCTGTCTTCTCTCTGTTTCTTGTTTTTAAAAGGAATTCTTATTGGCTTCCTTATTGCAGCTCCGGTGGGACCTATTGGAATTCTATGCATCCGTCGAACTCTTTCTGGACGGTATGGACTCGGCCTTATGACGGGCCTTGGAGCAGGTGTTGCAGATACGGTTTATGGAACCATTGCTGGATTTAGCCTTGTCAGCATTGCAGCCTTGATCACGCAATATGATTTTTATTTGCGTCTTTTCGGGGGGATTCTTGTGGGCTGGATTGGCTTTTCCATTTTGAAAGCTCCCCTTCGTCCAGATAAGCTAAAAAATAGCCAGGGGGAAACCTTATTCCATGGGTTCACCTCTGCTTTTTTTCTAACTTTGTCAAATCCGATTACCTTAATTGCTTTTGCGGCGGCCTTTGCAGCGCTGGGTATTTCTCCTGTGGAAGATTCTCTTTCTCAAAGCCTTGCCCTTGTCGGAGGGGTTTGTGTGGGAGCCAATGGATGGTGGCTTTCCCTCAGCACAGCGGTCCATTTGATGCATCATAAGATTTCAGAGACGCAACTTTTGTGGATCAATCGTTCTTCTGGAATTATGTTGTTTGGATTTTCTATTTATATCTTTGTGAGCCTGGTGTAACAGGAAACGGGGTTGTCAACGAGCCCATTTCTGGGTAAGGATTGCTCCATAAATTTGGTAACAAGAGGTTAATTTTGACACAGCCTATTTCTCAAGAAGAAGCCTTACAGGCTTATTATGATATGTTGCTTATTCGTCGTTTTGAGGAGCGCTCAGGTCAACTCTATGGGATGGGGTTGATTGCAGGATTTTGCCATTTGTACATTGGTCAAGAAGCTGTTGTTGTGGGCATACAATCCGTGCTGCAGCCTCAAGACAGTATCATTACAGCCTATCGGGATCATGGCCACATGCTTGCTTGTGGCATGGATCCAAAAGGGGTCATGGCAGAATTGACGGGTCGGATTGGGGGGTACTCTAAAGGAAAAGGGGGCTCCATGCATATGTTTAGCCGCGAGAAAAATTTCTATGGGGGGCATGGGATTGTGGGCGCGCAAATTCCTATTGGGACGGGCCTTGCTTTTGCCCATCTCTATAAGGAAGATAAAGGAGTTTGTGTCGCCTCCATGGGGGACGGAGCAGCTAACCAAGGCCAAGTGTATGAGTCTTACAATATGGCGGCTCTTTGGAAACTTCCTGTGGTGTATGTTATTGAAAACAATCAATACGCAATGGGAACCTCTGTGGCACGCTCTTCTGCAGGTCCTACCTATTATGGACGCGGGCAGGGATGGGGCATTCCTGGAGAAAAAGTAGATGGCATGCACCTTCTAAAAGTGGTTGAAGCAGCGCAACGCGCAGCAGATCATGCTCGTTCAGGGAAAGGGCCTTATATTCTTGAAATGGATACCTATCGCTATCGTGGGCATTCCATGTCAGATCCTGCCAAGTATCGATCTAAGGAAGAGGTTGAGGGTACTAAAGAAACGCGTGATCCTATCGAGCTCTTCAAGACTTATATGACGAAAACTCTAAAAATCGCCGAGGATAAAATTAAACACATTGATGATGACGTTAAAACAGTGGTGGCAGAGGCTGTGGAGTTTTCAAAATCCTCTCCCGAGCCGGATGTGAGCGAACTTTACACAGATATCTTGAAAGAGGAGGTCTTGTCATGACGCTTCTTTCAATGACGGTCAGAGAAGCCCTGCGCGACGGGATGGCGGAAGAAATGCGCCGAGACACCACCGTCTTTTTGATGGGTGAAGAAGTTGCGGAATATAATGGAGCCTATAAGGTTAGCCAAGGTCTTTTGGATGAGTTTGGAGCTAAAAGAATTGTTGATACTCCCATTACAGAGCATGGGTTTGCAGGGCTTGGAGTCGGGGCCGCTTTTGGGGGCCTTCGTCCCATCATTGAATTTATGACCTTTAACTTTTCCATGCAGGCGATTGATCAGATTATTAACTCTGCTGCAAAAACCTTGTATATGTCTGGCGGACAAATGGGATGTCCTATTGTGTTTCGGGGACCTAATGGAGCAGCATCCCGTGTGGGAGCTCAACATTCTCATTGCTTTGCCAGTTGGTATGCCCACTGCCCAGGGTTAAAAGTGATTAGCCCTTACAGCGCTGGCGATGCAAAAGCTCTTCTTAAAGCGGCTATTCGTGATCCAAACCCGGTGATTTTCTTGGAAAACGAGCTTCTTTATGGGGTGACCTTTGAGGATGTGGAATCGGATCCTGATCATGTGTTGCCTATTGGAAAAGCACTTGTACGTCGGGAAGGAAAAGATGTCACGATTACGGCCTTTTCCTTGATGGTGGGGAAAGCCCTTCAGGCAGCAGATGTTTTGGCAGAACAAGGCATTGAGGCAGAAGTGATTGACCTTAGAACCCTTCGTCCCCTTGACCGAGAGACGATTATTCAGTCGGTGATGAAAACAAATCGTATTGTTTCTATTGAGGAAAGCTGGCCCTTTGCTGGTATTGGATCTGAGATTGCGGCGTTGATGATGGAAGAAGCCTTTGATTACCTTGATGCGCCTTGTGTGCGTGTGACAGGAGAAGATGTTCCCATGCCCTATGCAGCTAATTTAGAAACCTTGGCTCTTCCTCAAGTAGAGACGATTGTAGAAGCTGTGAAAAAGGTGTGTTATCGTTCGTAACAAAAAAGCTTAAGGGAATGCTCGTGGACGATTCTGAAAAAATAGATATAAGCCATATAGTAAAAGCACAGAAAGTGTTTGAACAATTTCGCCAGGATCTGACCACGGATAAAGACAAAACGGCGACTGTTCAAGCTTTTGGATTTTGCTATGAATTATCTTGGAAATTGATGCAGCGCGCCCTCAACTCAAAAGGTCTTGAGGTGGCATCTCCTAAAGATACCTTTCGTCAAGCTGCCCTTAATCATTTAATTGATGATCCTGAGCTGTGGTTTGAGTTTCAAAAAAAGAGAAATCTCACTGTTCATTCTTATAATAAAGAAAATTTAGAAATTATTGTTTCGATTTTTGATATCTTCTCTCAAGAAATGGAACGACTAATTGCTAAGCTTAGGGAGCTTTGAGTGGTTTATATAGAACCAAGACATTGGAAGATTGTAGAGGATATTTTGAAAAAATACCCCTATACTTTTTATGCTTTTGGTTCGCGCGCCAAAGGGACTCAAAAACGTCTTTCTGATCTTGACTTATGCTTTAAAGAGTCTATTCCATTTAATGTTCAGGGACATATTGATGAAGATTTTGAAGAGTCTGACTTACCCTTTAAAGTAGATGTACTTAATTGGCAGTTCATTTCACCAGAGTTTCGAGAAATTATAAAAAAGAATCTTATCCTTATACAAAGGTCTAAAAATCATGCCGATTGAAATATTAATGCCTGCGCTTTCTCCGACCATGACGGAAGGAAACCTTGTCAAATGGAGTAAACGTGAAGGAGACGCCGTTAAGGCAGGCGACGTTATTGCTGAAATTGAAACGGACAAGGCCACCATGGAAGTGGAAGCGGTGGATGAAGGTCGTTTGGCGAAAATCCTTGTTCCTGAGGGAACAGAGCAGGTTAAAGTCAACCAAGTGATAGCCATTCTCCTTGAAGAAGGAGAGGATGCATCCGTCTTAGAAAAAATATCCTCCGCACCTTTGCCACAGAAAAAAGAAGAGGTAGCTCCTGTTCCCGAAGAAAAAAAGCAAGATCTTAAGGCGGCCCTCCAACCAGTGGCCTCAGGCGCCCGCTCTTTTGCGAGCCCTCTTGCGCGTAGGATTGCAGAAAAAGCTCAAGTTAACCTCGCATCTATTGCGGGATCTGGTCCGCGAGGGCGTATTATTAAAGCAGATGTGGAGCAAGCCTTGGCTCAAGGTCCTGTTGGATCTTCTCCCTCTGTGCTTTTATCAGGGTATGAGCCTGCCTATGAGGTTATCCCCACATCAAACATACGGAAGATTATTGCAAAGCGTTTGGTGGAAGCCAAGCAAACCATCCCCCACTTTTACCTGACGATGGAGTGTAATATTGATAGCCTCTTGAAGGTACGTGAGCAAATAAATGAGCGGGCTGAAGGGGCCTATAAGCTTTCCGTTAATGATTTTATCATTAAAGCATGTGCTCTGGCTTTAGTGAAAGTGCCGGCGGCTAATGCGTCTTGGATTAATGATCAGATTTATCAGTATAAGTCTGCTGATGTGTCTGTTGCTGTTGCCATTGAAGAGGGCCTTATCACGCCTGTTGTTCGTCAAGCTGAAACAAAAGGCCTTGTTGAAATTTCTAATGAAATGAAAGATCTGGCCTCTAAAGCGCGAGCGGGAAAGTTAAAACCTGACGAATTTCAAGGAGGAACCTTTAGTCTCTCCAATCTTGGCATGTATGGGGTCAAGGAATTTTCAGCAATCATTAATCCTCCTCAAGGATGTATTTTAGCTGTAGGGATGGGAGAAGAAAGACCTGTTGCGAAGGCTGGTCTTTTGACGTCTGCTATGATGATGACATGTACTCTTTCTGTTGACCATCGGGTGGTGGATGGGGCTGTTGGAGCGCATTTTCTGAAAGCTTTTAAGGAACTGATTGAAAATCCTATGATAATGATTTTGTAAAAAAGCTCCTTATTTACCACCCTTTAACTTTTCTATGCGATAGTAAAGAAAAGAATGGATAAAAATACAGGGGCCTTATTTCATGAAAAAACTCTCTCTTGTTTCTCTCTTGATAGGGGCTGTTTTAGGAGTGAGCGCTGCTCATGCTGAAATGGCTACAAAAGCTGAAGCGACAGCAACACCTGTAAAACCTGAAGCCTCTGTAAAACTTGCAACACGACTACAATCTGGAACACCCATACAAATTATTAACACTACAAAACGTACCTACCCTAACATGGTCATTGTTGTTGGGAAGAGTACTCCTCCGAACTTCCAAACTATCACGAGCGACCTTATTTCCTCCAATAGGGCTTTTTTAATGACATCTGGGAATTTCTTACACCAGAAAATCTATGTTTCTCCTTCTGAAAAGGGCGCTGGACCGAGTTGTAGTACAATGGATAATAAGAATTTCGAAGATGGGCTTTATCCAGATACTGCCACCCCTACAGTCATGATCACAAGTTCGACGACTTGTACAATAATCAGCCCCTTTCAAGGCATGCCCGTTGAGAAATAGAATTTTGGAGCGTTCATTTCTCTCTCATCCTCCTGAACTTGCCTCCTCATCCTCATAGGGAGTACGATATTTTTTAAAGAGAAATAAAATATCGTATGAATAAGAACAAGTTTTAGGTGTGAGGAGCGGGAGATAGGGAGCCTCATCACATAACGTTTCTTTAACTGCTCAACGCTCTGCATCAACATAGTTGATGACAATCGAAAAAAGCTAGCTTCAAGAACAGGAGGCACACTCGTAAGATTTTATATTTACATGATATATAAATAATTTTATAAAATCAAG
>CANGTV010000017.1 GCA_947457015.1 Alphaproteobacteria bacterium
CAGAGGTGTGATGTGCGTTCAGAGTCGAATCAACACAATAGATTATGGGGAAGCCTTTAGGCTCCTCACTGAAACTAGCGCAAACGAAGCACTCCCCCAATGGATGCGGGATGAGGCTAATTTCTACAGAGGGGCGCTGCGCGCTCAGAATCGAATCAACACAATAGATGATGGGGAAGCCTTTAGGCTCCTCACTGAAACCAGCGCAAACGAAGCACTCCCCCAATGGATGCGGGATGAGGCTAATTTCTACAGAGGGGCGCTGTACGCTCAGAATCGAATCAACACAATAGATGCTGGGGAAGCCTTTAGGCTCCTCACTGAAGCTAGCGAAAATGAAGTGCTCCCCCAATGGATGCGGGATGAGGCTAATTTCCACAGAGGTGCGCTGCTCGCTCGGAATCAAATCGACGACAACATAGACATAGAGGATGGGGAAGCCTTTAGGCTCCTCACTGAAACCAGCGCAAACGAAGCACTCCCCCAATGGATGCGTGCTGCGGCTAATTTGTACAGAGGGGCGCTGCGCGCTCTGAATCAAATCGACGACAACATAAACATAGAGGATGGGGAAGCCTTTAGGCTCCTCACTGAAGCTAGCGAAAATGAAGTGCTCCCCCAATGGATGCGGGATGAGGCTAATTTCCACAGAGGGGCGCTGCGCGCTATAAATCGAATCGACGACATAAACATAGAGGATGGGGAAGCCTTTAGGCTTCTCAGTGAAGCTAGCGAAAATGAAGTACTCCCCCAATGGATGCGGGATGAGGCTAGGTTCTTTAGAGCCCAAATGTGGCTTCAGCACCGGACAGATAAAATAGATGATTTTGAAGCGGTGAGACTCTTTACGAAAGCCAGTGAAAATGAAGATCTCCCAGAGTGGAGACGCATTGAGGCTAAATTCTATATAACCCGGATGTGGCTTCTTCAGCGGACAGACAAAATAAGTGACGCGGATGCCTTTAAGCTCTTAACTGAAATCAGCCAATATGCGGAGATAGACCAAGAAAGGCTTGATGAGGTTAATTGCTTAAGAGCTAAGATGGTGGTGGAAGGACGAACGAAGGCTATGACGGTTGCCGAAGCTTTTGCTCTTTTAACTGACCTCAGCAAAAACCAGGGGGCAATGCGCTGGGCAGCTTCAGGGCTTTTAGAAAAATTGAGAGCCGGGGAATAATTTTGCAATTCTCTCATTTAAAAACTTTTTCTAAATTGATTATTAAGACTCTCAGGGGTACCATTTTTTGGAAAATAAGGATCTTAAAATGACATCTCGTTTTTTGGATGAAGACCATGAATTGGCCCATCTCGAATTTACTCCTGGTCAACCCGGGGGATCGCAAGCTGTTAACCTCCCCATTCTTCAGGGCACCTTAGGGCCCTCGGTCCTCGATATTCGTCAGCTTTATACTGAAACAGGCTGCTTCACCTATGATCCAGGCTATACCTCAACCGCAAGCTGTGAATCTAAGATCACCTTTATTGACGGAGAAAAGGGAGTTTTACTCCACCGCGGCTATCCCATCGAAGAACTGGCCGAGAAAAGTTCGTTTTTAGAAGTTGCCTACCTTCTCATGGAAGGAGAGCTCCCCACACGTAAGGAATTTCAGCCTTTTGAAGAAAGCATCACCCTCCATACGATGATTCACGAGCAATTGCGAAATTTTTATAGTGGATTTCGCCGAGACGCTCATCCCATGGCCATCATGGTGGGAGTTGTAGGGGCCCTGTCTGCTTTTTATCATGATAGCCTTGATATCCATGACCCCCAGCAACGCATCATTGCCTCTCACCGCCTCATTGCTAAAATGCCAACTATCGCAGCCATGGCCTATAAATATTCTGTGGGGCAACCCTTCATGTACCCCCAAAATCACTTAGGATACGCAGAAAATTTTCTGCATATGATGTTTTCAACCCCCACAGCGCCTTATACAATTAACCCTATCGTTGCTAACGCCTTAGATAAAATTTTTATCCTTCACGCCGATCATGAACAAAATGCCTCAACCTCAACGGTGCGCCTTGCAGGATCAAGTGGTGCCAATCCTTTTGCCTGTATGGCAGCGGGCATTGCCTGTCTTTGGGGACCCGCCCATGGAGGGGCGAATGAAGCCGTCTTAAATATGCTGAAAGAAATCGGTCATAAGGATCGCATTCCTGAGTTTATCAACCGCGCAAAGAATAAGGATGACCCCTTCCGCCTTATGGGATTTGGCCATCGGGTATATAAACAATATGACCCTCGCGCTTCCGTTTTAAGAAAAGCATGTCATAAGGTTCTGGGGGAGCTTGGCCATCAGCACGACCCTCTTTTAGATCTCGCCAAAGAACTGGAAAAAATTGCCCTTGAAGATCCTTATTTTATTGAAAAAAAATTGTACCCAAATGTGGATTTTTATTCAGGAATTATCTTTCAAGCCATGGGAATTCCCACCTCCATGTTCACTGTGATTTTTGCTGTTGCCCGAACGGTGGGCTGGATTGCCCAATGGATGGAGATGATTGAAGATCCCTCGCAAAAAATAGGGCGTCCTCGCCAACTTTACACGGGCCATCAGTTGCGTCATTATGTTCCTTTGTCTGAACGGAAATCTTAAATTTATGACATCCTGCTTTCTCATTCCCGCCTATGAGCCAAATCAACAGCTTCTTTTAGTATTACAGGCGCTGGTAGAGAAGACTGATGATCCTATTTTTGTTGTCGATGATGGAAGCACAGATAAATCTATTTTTCAGGACCCCCTTTTTTCGAATTCCCGCATTCATCTTTTAAAACATGCCTCGAACTTGGGTAAAGGGGCTGCCCTTAAAACAGCCTTTAACGTCATCCTTGTGCGGTATCCTCATCTAAAGGGCTGTGTCACCCTTGATGCAGATGGGCAACATGCCGTGAAGGATGCCCTGGCCATCTCTCATGCAATGAGCGAAAGCCATGACTTAATATTGGGGGTAAGAAATTTCAGCTTTAGAGATAAGAGCATCCCTCTCAAATCGCGGCTTGGAAACTTACTCACACGGTCCATTTGGCGCGCCATTACAGGGAGCAAGGTCACAGACACACAAACGGGCTTGCGTGGAATTCCCGTGCGCTTAATGAAAGAATGCCTCCATATCACAGCGAATCGGTACGAGTTTGAAATGGAAATGCTTTTAAAAGCTCAAAAAATGGGGATCCGCACGCAAGAGTTGCCCATAGAAACGATTTACATAGATAATAATAGAGAAAGCCATTTTAATCCGCTTTTTGATTCCTTGAAAATTTACTTTGTTATTTTTAGATTTTTTACCTCGTCCTTGTTTTCATGTCTCGTTGACTATCTAGCCTTCTCAATATTTATTGTTTTCTTCTCCTTTTCTATTAGTTTATCATTTATTTTAGGACGGTTAATATCGGGACTTGTGAACTACAACATAAACAAAACAGTCGTTTTTGGCCTTAAGCACACGACCAAAATGAATTTTTTAAAATATGTTTTTATTTTTGTTTTGAATATTTACCTGGGTGTTGTTTTCATAAGGTATATAGACATTTATGGATACAATGCTTTCTTCTCCAAGGTAGTTGTGGAAAGTGTTCTGTTTTTCTTTAATTTCTTCCTCCAACGAGAGTGGGTTTTTAAGCGAGAAATAACTACGTCGTAAATAAGCTTTCCATGTTCGATACCTTCAAAATTCACACTCACTCGCCTTATATCCTAAATAAGGGGTACATATTGAGAGTCCCATATTTTCTTGATTAAGTTGCGCGACACTACGATTGATTGTGATCCGCAAAGGATCATTATAGCGTACAGCAAACGCCAAGGGCTGACGATCTAATGCAATGTCTGATATCACAAAAGAAGAGGCCTCGTCTCTATGGGTAAGCTCATATTGCGCCGTATAATGATCATAGACGAAACCAAAGGCTTTTCCTGCTTTAACCATATCTAACGCTTCCTGCACATTTTTTACTGGAACAACAGAAGAACTCACATTTTTAGCCACTTCATATTCGTACCGCCCTTCAATAGCCACGAGAATTTTATCATGGAGATCAGATGGATTTTTAATCCCTGAACTATTCATTTGAATCACCATAAAATAGTAAGAAGCAAGTGATGCTGTTAAGGAGGCGAGGAGAATCGTTGTAAAGGTTACCCATACAAGGCCCGCTATTTTCCCCCAAATCGTCCGAGGAAAAAGAATGTAGTGTTTATGGAAAATATGCATCCAAAACACATAGGCTACGGCGTGCGTATATTTTTCAGGAAGCTCTTTATGTTTTTCTCTCTCAACTATCCAGACGACACTGGCCTGTTTTTTTTCTTAATCCTTTTAAAAAAAGTACTTATCAGAATTAAGACTCAATCACCCCGACGTCAGTGTATGCACCGCTTTTTCTTGGCCAAACAAATAAAGAAGTATCCGTGCTGCCTGACCGCGTGTGGTTCGCAAATAAGGGTCTTCTTGAATCAAAGATTGAGCTTCAGCGTAAGCCTTTTCAAGCAAGGGACCACACACAAGGGGATCGGCAAGTTTATAGGACGGCAAACCACTTTGCTTGATACCCAAGAGATCCCCTCCCCCGCGCAATCTTAAATCTTCTTCTGCAATGCGAAAGCCATCTTCCGTTTCTTTCATAATAGAAAGTCTCTGTTTTCCAATGTCAGAAAGCGGATACCCATAGAGCAACAAACAGTGCGCCTCTTCCTCTCCTCGGCCCACTCGACCCCGCAATTGGTGAAGTTGAGCAAGGCCAAAGCGCTCGGCATGCTCAATGATCATATAGTTGGCCTCTTTCACATCAATACCCACTTCAATCACAGTGGTGGCCACCAAAATTTGGCAAGGTCCGTCCTTAAAACGCGCCATGACGGCTTCTTTCTCATCTGCTTTTTGCTTGCCGTGCACAAGGCCCACCTTTTCCTCTCCAAATAAGGCGTTGAGCGATTCATAGCGATCTGTAGCCGCTGCAAGATCCAGCACTTCCGACTCTTCCACCAAAGGACACACCCAGTAAATTTTCTGGCCTTGATCTAGAAGGCGTTGCAGTCCTTGCAGAACCTCAATCAACCGGTTGAGCCCCAAGACGCGCGTTTGAATGGGCTGTCGCCCCTGAGGTTTATCAAGAATGCGCGACACCGCCACATCTCCATAAGCCGTAAGGCAAAGAGTGCGGGGAATAGGGGTCGCCGTCATGGCAAGCACATCAACCGCCTCTCCCTTTGCTGTTAAATGAAGACGCTGCTCCACTCCAAAGCGATGCTGCTCATCAATAACCACAAGTCCAAGGTTAGAAAATTGCACGGCTTCTTGTAGGAGCGCGTGCGTTCCCACAACAAGCTGCGTTTTCCCTGTTGCGAGCCCTTCATAAAGAGCCACTTTTCCTTTTTGACGTCCCGTCAACAGGGCTACTTCAATTCCAACTGACTCTGCGAGGGTTGTCAGCGTTTTCAGGTGTTGGCTTGCCAAAATTTCCGTGGGAACTAAAAGAGCTGTCTGAAATCCCGCCTCAATCGCATGGGCCATGGCCAAGAAAGCCACCAGTGTTTTGCCCGACCCCACATCGCCTTGAAGAAGGCGAATCATCCGTGTAGGAGCGGCGAGGTCTGCCTCAACTTCCCCTAAAGCGTGGACCTGCCCGGGTGTTAAAGGATGGCCAAAGGCTTTTAAAATCTTGGTTTTCAAGACCCCTTGAGACACGATCGATTTTCCAGGCAGTTGTATTTTTCTCATCAATCCAAGGGCAAGTTGATCCGCAAAAAGCTCATCGAAGGCGAGACGCTGCCGGACGGGATGGGAAAAGTCCAAGTCCTGAGCGTTCTGGGGCGCATGAACCTTTTGCAAAGCTGTCTTCCATGACACGGGAGCACCAGGGCACCATTCTGGCAACTCAGGAAGTCGCTTTAAGGCCAATTGAATAAGCTTTTGCGCTTGGGATTGAAAAAGGCCTGCGGTTAAGGGATAGAGAGGGCTTTTCTCTTGCCAGTACTGGGCAGCATCAGGAAAAAGAATGCGTTCTGGATGGGTGATTTGCCAAGCCCCTAAAAATCGTTCCAACGTCCCACAGATAAGACGCTTCTCGCCAACAGGAAGCCGCCCTTCAAGAGATTTGGGGAGGGTTTTAAAAAACGCAAGAATGAGTGGCTCTCCCTCAACCTCACACACCACTCTCACGGGTTGATGTTTTTTCGTCATCACCACATCATAGGCGGCAATCGACACCACAACCGCCACAGGCTCACCCGCACGGCACTCTTTCAAAGATTTTTTCAAAGGAAAATGAGAAATCCCAACGGGCAAATGCCAGATCAAATCCACAACCCGCTGCATCCCCAAGCGCTTCAGGGTTTTAACCAAGCTAGGCCCCACACCTTTTAAGGTGTCAAGGGACGCATAAAGAGGAAAGAGACTTTCAGGGCGCATCGGGAAGCCAATTGTTCAGGCGCAATGCCTTGATTCTATATTTATCATTGTATCGGACTTTAAGGCGAAGTCAAATTTCCCGATTGGCCATTCAGGGCCACCTCATGAAAATTTCCGAGAAACTTAGTTTCTTTTACCTCTCCCCTTGTGGGAGAGGTAATTCTTTATACATTAAACCATCACACTTTGGGACTAACCAGCTAAGAAAGAATCGAAAGTTTTCACGACTCGTGCCTCAGGAACCCCCTTGAGAAAGACAGCAGCTGAGCCTATGATGCGAGAAAAACACTTGGGCAGTGATGCGAAACTTTCTTTTCTTTTTTTTATATCTTCTCCCTCAAGGCGCATGGGCAAACTTCCCTCAGCCGTGGCAGATGTATTTTCAAAATCCTGTCACACCGGTGATGGAGCACTTGTACGATTTCCATACACTCCTCCTCTATATTGAAGGGGGGATCGTGCTTGTGGTGGCGGGTCTTTTAATGTTTGTCATTATACGGTTTCGGGCCTCTCGGAATAAAGTTCCTTCGAAGACAGCGCACAATACGACGATCGAGGTTGTGTGGACGCTTATTCCGGTCTTGATTTTAGCCGTCATTGCTTTCCCCTCTTTTAAACTTCTTTATATGATGGACGTAACGCCAAAAGCGGACTTAACCATAAAAGCCATTGGCAACCAGTGGTATTGGACCTATGAATATCCCGACCAAGACATTCGCTTTGACAGCAACATGATCACGGAAGATAAATTAAAACCAGGCCAACTACGCCTCATGGAAGTGGACAACCGGGTTATTGTTCCAACTCATACAAACATTCGCCTCATTACAACCTCGACAGATGTGGTGCATAGTTGGGCGGTACCAGCTTTTGGGGTCAAGAAGGATAGTCTGCCGGGGCGCTTGAATGAAACATGGTTTCACGTGAAACAACCGGGCGTGTATTATGGCCAATGTTCGGAACTGTGTGGAGTAAAACATGGCTTTATGCCCATTGTGGTTGAGGCTGTTTCAAAAGCTGACTTTGAGCAATGGATTGCGTCGAAGAAGGAGACGAAAAAATAATGTCCTACGTAGCAACAGCCGATACACTTCCTGACATCAACATTACGGGGTGGCGTCGCTGGGTTTTGTCCACAAATCATAAAGATATTGGGACAATGTATATTTTCTTTGGTGTTTTTGGTGCCATTTTTGGCTCAACCCTTTCCCTTTTGATTCGCCTACAATTGGCCTACCCTCATGGAACGCTTTTGTCAGGTCATGAGTTTCAGATTTATAATGTGGTCATCACAGCCCATGGGTTGCTCATGATCTTTTTCTTTGTCATGCCTGTGCTGATTGGGGGATTTGGGAATTGGTTTGTGCCCCTGATGATTGGGGCTCCAGACATGGCCTTTCCAAGGCTTAATAATATTAGCTTTTGGCTTTTGCCTCCCTCCCTCATCCTCTTAACTCTTTCCATTTTTGTAGGATCAGGAGCTGGGACCGGATGGACCTTTTATCCCCCTTTAAGCAGCATAGGACATCCCGACCCCGCTGTTGATTTTATGTTGCTGAGTCTCCATGTGGCAGGGGCCTCTTCCATTTTAGGAGCCATTAATTTTATTACCACCATCTTTAATATGCGCACGCCGGGCATGACCCTCCATAAGATGCCTCTTTTTGTGTGGGGCATGCTTATTACAGCCTTTTTGCTTTTGTTAGCGGTGCCTGTGTTGGCAGGAGCCATCACCATGCTCTTAACAGACCGCGGCTTTGGCACAAGTTTTTTTGAGCCTGCCGGCGGGGGAGATCCTTTGCTCTTTCAACATCTCTTTTGGTTTTTTGGTCATCCAGAAGTGTATATCATGATTCTTCCTGCCTTTGGCATTGTGAGCCAAGTGGTTTCTACCTTTTCTCGTAAGCCTGTCTTTGGATACCTGGGGATGGTATACGCCATGGTGTCCATTGGATTTATTGGGTTTATTGTATGGGCCCACCACATGTTTGCCGTTGGGATGGATGTGAATGCAGCAGCCTATTTTTCAGCAGCTTCCCTTATCATTGCGGTTCCCACGGGCATCAAAATTTTTAGCTGGATTGCGACCATGTGGGGAGGGTCCCTCACCTTTGAAACGCCCATGCTCTATGCTATTGGGTTTATTATTCTGTTCGTTATTGGGGGCGTCACGGGTGTCACTCTGGCAAATGCAGGCGTTGACATTGCGCTTCATGACACCTATTTCGTGGTGGCTCACTTCCATTACGTCCTCTCCATGGGTGCCCTCTTTGGCGTTTTTGCCGGGTTTTATTACTGGTTTCCCAAAATGTCCGGAAAACTAATTCCTGAATGGATGGGAAAGATCCAATTTTGGATGATGTTTATCGGCGTGAATATCATCTTTTTCCCCATGCATTTTCTAGGCCTTGCGGGTATGCCGCGACGCATTCCTGATTATCCTGATGCCTTTGCGGGCTGGAATTTTATAGCGTCCATAGGCTCTGTCCTCAGTTTTTCTGCGGGTCTCTTTTTCATTTATATCGTCTGTTATGCTTTTAAAAGAGGGAAGCCAGCACCTGCGAACCCCTGGGGAGAAGGGGCTACCACCTTAGAATGGACCTTGCCTTCTCCACCGCCGTTTCATACTTTTGAAACGCAACCGCGGGTGGAGTGAGAGTTCATATGAATCTTGAAGATTTCAGTTTCTTTCACAAACTCAAAAAGCTTCCCTTTATTGAAGAAATATGGGTGTATGGATCCCGTGCGCGCGGCGATAATTCTGACCGTTCAGATATTGATCTTGCCATGTTATGTCCATCTGCTACAGAACAAGATTGGGTGGAAGTTTCAGAGATTCTTGAAAATGCAGACACGTTACTTAAAATTGATTGTGTGCGGTTTGATACTCTTTTAAACCCTAAGCTCGAAGAAAATATTTTAAAGTTTAAAAAAATAGTTTACAAAAAAGGATCTGGTTACATGGAAAAAGAATTCTGGAGAGAGTATTTCGACTCTCTTGGAGAAGCAATCCAAAGACTTGAAGAAGTTCTTCGTCTCCCAAATCTTCAAACAACCGACCATCTCCAAGGCGCAGCCATTCATTACTTTGAATTTTGTATCGAACTCTACTGGAAAGTCTTAAAAAAATTCCTTGCCTTTGAAAAAGTTGAAACTACAACGCCACGCGATGTCTTAGCGAAGGCTTATCAATTTGGCCTCATTGATGATGAAAAGGTTTGGCTTGAAATGCTGGATGATCGAAATATAACCTCTCATCTGTATCGCCAAAAAGAAGCTAAGAGAGTATTCGAAAAAATTATGACTCTCTATTGGCCGGTAATTGAAAAAAATTATGCAAAATTAAAAGACCGTTTTGAGGCCCCCCATTAAAGTGGACTCTCATCGGTTAAAATTTTACTGGACTCTCCTCAAACCACGCGTCATGTCTCTTGTTGTCTTTACAGGGATTGTGGGCCTATGGCTTGCTCCTGGACATATCTCTCTCCTTAAGGCTCTTATTGCTATCTTATGTATCGCCTTGGGAAGTGGCGCTGCAGGGGCTCTTAATATGTGGTATGAGCGGGATGTGGACGCCCTGATGGCGCGCACAAAAAACCGACCCCTCCCTCAAGGAAAAATTCAACCAAGACAGGCCCTGATATTCGCGCTCACCCTTGCTATAGGCTCTGTCCTTCTTATGGCCACTTTTGTGAATATCCTTTCAGCTTTGTATTTGGCGAGTGCAATCTTGTTTTATGTGCTTGTTTACACCATGGGATTAAAGCGAAGAACGCCTCAAAACATTGTCATTGGGGGAGCGGCTGGAGCTCTTCCTCCTCTTATTGGATGGGCGGCAGTCATGAATGAAACCGCTCTTTTGCCCTGGATTTTATGTGGAATAATTTTCTTGTGGACTCCTCCTCATTTTTGGGCCTTAGCTCTTTATCAAAATGACGATTACCGACGCGCAAACATTCCCATGCTTCCTGTGGTTGCAGGAGTTAAAACCACAAAGAATCATATCCTTTTTTATATTTTAGCTTTAGTTACTTTAAGTATCTTGCCCGTTTTTTTGAGAAGCTTAGGTCTTTTTTACGGCATCATTGCCTTTGTGTTAGGCCTTCTTTTTATAGGGCTTGGCTTCAAGCTCAAGGTCTCATCAGATCCCAAGGAGGGTTTGCGCCTTTTCTTTTTTTCCATTCTCTATTTATTTCTTTTATTTGCAGCCATGGTGGGGGACAAATTCCTCCTCGCTCCTACCCCTTTGTAACAATCCGTCATAATCAGTGATTTGTCTCTTTTTGAAAGCTGTTTTATTCTTAAAAATAGAAAAATAACCTATAAAGGATAACACGGTGGCTGGCCTTCAATCTGTTGCGATTCAACAAGTTCACCCTCACTTACGCCCCACAGCGCCGACTGTTCGGCAACAAGTTATCCATTGCCAAAAAACAATAGCATCTCTTGTTTCCTGCCAAGGCATAGGAGTCCATTCCGGAGCTCCCGTAACCCTTACTCTTCTCCCTGCTCCTTTAGGCAGTGGAATCACCTTTGTCCGTACGGATTTAGGAGGCGTGGAAATTAAAGCCTCATGGCGAACTGTTGTGGATACGCGTTTTTGCACCACAATTGGAAACGCTCAAGGCGTTACGGTTTCGACAATTGAACATCTTATGGCAGCCTTAGCTGCACAGGGTATCGATAATATCCGCATTGATATCAATGGCCCGGAACTTCCCATTATGGATGGTAGTGCGGAGCCTTTCTTCACTCTTCTTGAAGAAGCCGGCGTGAAAGATCAAAGTACCCCGCGCCGAGTCATTCGTATTTTAAAAACCATAACCGTTGAGGAAGAAGATCGGAAAGCCTCCCTCTCTCCCTCTTCTTCTTATGAACTTGAAGTAGATTTTGATTTTGCAGGTAGAACAGCGCTTAACCACCAACACCAAGTATTCCGTCCTCTGGAAGACGATTTTGCAGAAGACATTGCCTCTGCTCGCACCTTCGGCCTTTTAGAAGATGCTGAAAAAGTGTGGGCCATGGGGCTTGCAAAAGGAGCCTCCCTTGAAAACACCCTTGTTTATGAGGGAACAACAGTCCTCAATGAAAACGGTCTGCGCTATGAAGACGAATGCGTGCGTCACAAGATTCTGGATGCCCTGGGGGATCTTCATTTAGCCGGCGGACTTATCCTTGGTAAGTTTCAAGGGGTTCGTACGGGTCATGGCCTCCACCATAAACTTCTCCTTGCCCTTTTTGCTGATCCCACAGCGTGGACTGTAGTTGTAAAATAACCTGAGTTTCGGATAACTTTCTAAAAATACCCTCCTTGTCATTCCTTACTCCACTTTAAAAGTGTGCGACTCCCCATTGCTGTGATGATACAAAAGCTTTATAAGCAAGAGAAGAGATGGTTAAAGGATGAAAAGATGACAAAACGTCTGATAAAAATCACGAGCGCATTTGCTCTTCTTGTTGTTGTTGCTGCCTGCAGTGAAACAGACAAACCCTATGTGGAAAGACCTGTCAATGATCTTTATATGCAAGGCTACAATGATCTTCTTAAAGGAGAGTATAAAGAAGCCGCAGAATCTTTTGACGAGGTAGAGCGTCAACACCCCTATTCAGAATGGGCAACTCAAGGGCAGTTGATGGCGGCTTACACAAACTACCTCAAAGGGGAGTATGATAAATCTATTGCAACCTTGGACGCCTTTATCCAGCTCCATCCCGGCCATAAAAGTATTGAGTATGCTTATTACTTAAGAGCCCTTTGTTATTATGATCGTATCATGTCTGTGACACGCGACCAGCGGAACACACAAGAAGCTCTTCAAGCTCTTGCTGCGGTGGTAAAAAAGTTTCCCGAAACAAAATATGGGCGAGATGCTCAGTTTAAAATGGATCTTGTTTATGACCATTTGGCGGGGAAGGAAATGCAAGTAGGGCGTTATTATATGAGGCGCGAATTCTACATTGCCGCTATCAATCGCTTTCAAACCGTTGTTGATGCCTATCAAAGAACCACCCATGTTCCTGAAGCCCTTCATCGCCTTATAGAATGCTACCTCGCCGTGGGACTTACAAAGGAAGCACAAACAGTTGCCGCTGTTCTCGGCCACAATTTTCCAGGCAATGACTGGTATGGCGATGCCTACCTTCTTCTCAGAGGTGAAGATTTCCGACCAGAGGGGGTTAAGGTGGACGATAGCTCTTGGGTTACACGATTGGTGCGATAATTTAACAGTAGTTTTTAAGCGGGGATAGGATTTATGCTCGAGAGCCTTTCCATTCGCAACATTGTGCTTATTGATGAGCTTCATCTTGACTTTGCGACGGGCCTTTGTGTTTTAACAGGAGAAACAGGGGCCGGAAAATCCATCCTCCTGGATGCCTTAGGCCTTGCTCTAGGAGAGAGAGCAGAAGCCCGCCTTTTGAGGCAAGGAGCACAACAAGCACAGGTGACTGCCCTCTTTCGCCTTCCCTCTTCTCATTCCATCTGGCAAGAAATTGACGCCCAAGGAATCCTTTATGACGAACATGAGCTTATTTTTCGCCGTGTCCTCGAAAGTGACGGAAGAGCCAAGTGCTTCCTCAATGATCACCTGATCAGCCAAACCTTAATGCGCCGCTTAGGCCAAAAACTTGTGGAAATTCATGGTCAGTTTGATCAATTGCTTGAAGCAAAATCTCATCTTCTTGCCCTTGATGCCTTTGGTAAAATCAACAGAAAACCTGTTGAAGAGGCTTTTAAAGCTTATAAAACAGCCCATCAGGCCCTCATAAATTTTCAAGACACCCTCGCAAAATCCTTTGAACGCCAAACTTTTCTCCGCTTTGCTATTGAGGAAATTGAAAAAGCAGCCCCTCGTCCAGGAGAAGAACAAGGCCTTGAAGAGGAGCGATCATTTATTTCTCACCGAGCAAAACTAGCGGAAGCCCTTCTTGTTGCGGATCAAGCCCTTTCTCCCCTTATGTCAGGGCTTGCTCTCTCCCATAAAACATTCAGCCGAATTCAAGATCTTCTCCCAGAAAAAATCACCCCTCTCGTCGAGGCTTGCGATAGGGCGATTGTAGAAGTTCAAGAAATCCTAGAGGGAAGCAAAAGCCTAAAAGGAGAGGTGGAAGGAACTCCATCAAGCCTTGAAACCCTTGAAAACCGTCTGCATGCTTTAAGGGCCTTGTGCCGCAAATATCATGCTGAGGATTTACTGTGTCGTTTGGACGAGTTTAAAAAAGAGCTCGCAACCCTTGATCACGGAGAAGATCATCTCCATACCCTTAACGTTACCCTTAAGGAAACTCAGAAAGTTTATGGCGAAAAAGCCCGTGATCTTTCTTCCCTAAGGCGTACTACTTCCAAAGCCCTTGAAGCAGCCCTGGCTGAGGAGTTTTCCCCTCTAAAACTCCCCCACGTGCGCTTTCGCGTTCATTTTGAAGAGCTTTCAGAAGAAATGGGGGGTGAATCCGGCCTTGATCGCGTTGAATTTTATATTCAAACAAACCCAGGAACGCCTGAAGGCCCCCTCTCAGCGATTGCCTCAGGAGGTGAATTATCGCGCTTGATGTTGGCGTTGAAAGTGGTCCTTGCGGCAGCAGAAGATGTGCCCACCCTTATTTTTGATGAAATTGAAAGTGGAACAGGCGGAGCAGTCGCCTCTGCCATGGGAGAGCGGCTTAAAAAACTTGCTCAAAACAGCCAAATTCTGACCATTACCCATTCGCCTCAAATTGCCTCCCAAGGCACCCAACACATGGTTGTCTTAAAAGCTGTCACTCAAGAGGGAACAACCACTCACGTAAAGTCACTCCTCCCGGAAGAGCGCTGCGAAGAAGTGGCTCGCATGCTCGCCGGTCAAGACATCACAGACGAAGCACGCGCTGCGGCGAGGCGGTTGATGGGGGGCGCGTAAGTGTAGACTTTATCCACAAGATCTCCCTATAACGCCCCTCCAACACAGAAACAGACGCTGAGAGTCGTCCTTGGCACCTGGACACGAGTTCTTGAAAAGGATGGATTTAAAATTATGCGTTTTTGGCATAACGACGTGCTGAATAATGTAGAGAGAGTATGAGAGATGATTTTAAATACCCCTCACCCGCTGCTACGCAGCGACCTCTCCCACAAGGGGAGAGGTAGTTCTTTTCTTATAAGCCCCTCTACCCCACCCACTTCTTTTGCTCATCCTTAAGCGTCCCCGCGGCAATCGCTTGACGAATTCCCTCTAAAAGACGGTTCATGAAGTGCACATTGTGGAGGGTAAGAGCATGCATGGCCAAAAGTTCTCCTGCCTTCAGCAGATGATGGAGATAGCTGCGAGACAATGTCCGGCAGGTTTGACAGCCACATGTTTCATCAATAGGGCGAGAGTCTTCACGGAATTGCGCATTGCGCAAATTGATATGCTCCCTCCCTTCGCCAAGAGCCGCAGGAACAAGGGCTCCCCCGTGGCGTGCCAAGCGTGTCGGATGAACGCAATCAAAGGTATCAATTCCTTGTTCCACTCCATAGAAAATATCGCTCACGCCCCCAATGCCTAAAAGATGCACGGGGCGAGCCGGATCAAGGGGCTCCATGGCCATTTCCACAACCTCTTTCATTTGTGTTTTGTCAGCGCCTAAGGATCCTCCCACCGCATGACCAAAAAATGGAAGGCTGTTCACAAAATCCGCACTGGTTTTCCGTAAATCGGGGTAGACTCCCCCTTGGGTAATGCCATAGAGTTCTTGCACCCCCTCAGGGCCCTTTTGAAACTCGGCAAGGCTTCTCTCCGCCCATCGATGGCTCAAATACATGGACTTTTCTGTATAGGATTTATCCACATGAAAGGGCGTGCATTCATCCAATACAACAATAAGATCTGCGCCTAAAGCACGCTGAACTTGGATGGATCTTTCCGGCGTTAAGATATGTTTTTTTCCATCAAGATAAGATTTAAAGGTGGCGCCTTCTTCATTAATTTTCAAAAGACTTTTAGGCCGTGATGACCCGCGCCGGCCTTTCACTTCTTCTGCAACGGATCCATGGCCCAGACTAAAAATCTGAAAGCCGCCTGAATCAGTAAGCATAGGGCCATCCCATCCCATAAAACCATGAAGTCCGCCCATCTGGGCCACAACCTCTGGCCCGGGCTGCAGCATTAAATGATAGGTATTGGCGAGAATGATTTGAGTTTTCTCGCGCCGCATGTCTTGAGTGGTAGCGCCTTTAATAGCCGCTTTTGTGGCACAAAAGATGAAAGCAGGAGTCTCCACGACACCATGGGGAGTACTTAAGCAACCCAACCGCGCCTTAGAGGAAGGGGACTGAAACGTGATCTCAAACTTAAACATTATCTCACCTTTTTCTCATTATCATCCTAGAGCTCAACCTCTCGAGATTCCGGGCATTAAGAAACCCTATCTCCTCGCGCTGCTCGGGAAGAGTTTCTAAATCCCGGAATGACGCATTGGATTATTTCACCATAAGCCGCGCTAAATATATAAAAGGAATTCCAACAATAGCCACCAAAACGCGCAAAATATACGCTCCTAATACATAGGTAAAGAGGACCGTCGTCCATGGCAAGGAGTGAGGCGCAAAAACCATCCATGCCAGCACACTAAAAACCAAGTTATCAAAGAAAGCCCCGATCAAAGTGGCCACAAAGGACCGCAACCAAAGCAACCTTCCCCGTGTAAGACGCGAGAGAGTTGCAAAAATCCAAATGTCATTGAACTGTCCCACCGCATAGGCGATGAGACTAGCCGCAATAAGAGCAGGGGCTGGGAAGAAAAGCACGCACATGGCGTGATGCGCCTCATCAAAACCCGGAGCTGGCTTAAAGCCAATCGTAAACAACATAAACAGGGTGACAAGAATCATCCCCGTAAAGCTCATCCACACGGCTTTCTGCGCTTGCGCCTTCCCGTAATACTCAGTCAAAATACCGCTCACGATAAAGATCGAGGAAAAAACAACCGTTCCCAAGGCAATGGGTTCTTCAAAAAAGCGATACTGGGTGGCCGTTTGAACCTGAAGATTGGCCACAATCACAGCAAGAGCACTGTATACCATCAGCCCTACAGCTCCATAAAGCCGCATCATCACAAGAATAACTCCGCCGCACACAAGCAGAAGACTCACCGTCAGCACCTCTGGAGGGTAGCTCTGCAGCCAACTGATAAAAAGATGAGGGGAAAGGGAAAAGTGCATGTCACATTAGGGGTCAATGATAAGGATGTCACCAGATTTACCCCATATTTTCTTAGAGGGATAGCTGTTTTTATGGATGCATAAGCGTGTCAACTCCGACTATTCGCCAGTGTAATGGAGAATGGCCTTGACTATTCTCCATTGTGGTGCAGAATAGTCAACATGCAGAGGCTTCAAAAACAAATAATTCTAAAGGATTTAGAGAAAAAGATAGTGCTTCTTGTTGGCCCCCGACAATGTGGCAAAACGTGGTTGGCTAAAGATATTGCTAAAGAATTTAGTAACAGCGTTTATCTCAACTATGACCAACCTTTAGACAAGAAGATTATACAGGATCAAGCATGGCTGGAATCCACAGATTTGCTTATTTTGGATGAGCTACATAAAATGAAAGACTGGAAAAATTATCTAAAAGGAGTGTATGACACAAAGCCTGACTCTCTACGTATTCTGGTTACTGGGAGCGCCCGACTTGACGTCTATGATCTATTAGGCGACTCCCTTGCTGGGAGATACTTTCGTCATCGTTTGTTGCCCCTTTCTTTGGCTGAATTGGAACAAGTCTCCGAGCCACTTGATATGAATAAGTTATTAGAGCGTGGGGGATTTCCTGAGCCTTATTTAGCAGAAAATTCCATCGAAGCGGACAGATGGAGACTTCACTACATCAACAGCTTGTTAAGCACGGACGTTTTTGAAATTGATACAATCCATAATATAAAAGGGATGCACCTTGTCTTTAATTTATTAAGAAGTCGGGTTGGATCTCCTCTCTCCTATCAGTCTTTAGCTGAAGACGTAGCGGTATCCCCCACAACAATTAAAAAATATATCCAGATCTTGGAATCTTTATTCATCATCTTTACCGTCCACCCTTATTCTAACAACATTGCAAGAAGCTTGCTAAAAGAACCAAAGATATACTTTTTTGACACAGGCCTCGTCCAAGGAGATGACGGCGCAAAATTTGAAAATTTAGTTGCCGTTAGTTTGCTTAAACATGTCTATGGAAAAATTGACATGGAAGCTGAGAAGTATGCCTTACATTATTTACGAACAAAAGATGGCCAGGAAGTTGACTTTGCTTTAGTCTATCAAGATACAATTGAAACAATGATCGAAGCTAAATTATCAGAAAGCACACCAACTAAATCTCTGATAAAATTCTATGAAAAATACAACCATCCAGCAGTTCAATTGGTCAAATCCCTTCGCAACGATTACCAACAACAAGGGGTTCATATTTTAAAAGCAGAAAAATTCTTGGCACATCTTTTTTTGTGAAAAACATCT
Organism: Alphaproteobacteria bacterium; assembly: GCA_947457015.1. Lineage (GTDB taxonomy): Bacteria > Pseudomonadota > Alphaproteobacteria > UBA9655 > UBA9655 > UBA9655. The sequence goes on from CANGTV010000017.1 coordinate 17,882, forward strand.
TGAAAAAAATTATTACATATCCCTAGACAAGTTCCTCTGATTCATGACACATACAGGCATAGATTAAAGACCGTTTAGGACTCCATGCGCCAACCCTCTTCACATTCTCCCTCCATCCCCTATAGTATTTGGGCGTTGGGCAGCGTGTCCTTTTTAATAAAAATTTCAGCGATCATTGTGTTCACCCTGAGTCCTCTCTTTGTCACTCAAGTGTTGGGAGCCAGTACTTTTGTCTTAGGAATCCTCGAAGGTTTTGTTGAAGCCATCTCTCTTGTGACCCGTGTTTTTGCAGGCGTTATCAGTGACTTTATCCATAAAAGAAAAGTCATTATTGTTGTGGGATATGTTTTTTACTTAATTTCCCGTCCCTTTTTAGCTCTTTCAAGCACAGTAGAGGGCGTCTTTTTAAGCCGAGCCTTTGATCGGATTGGCAACGGGTTAGAGGCGACCCCTCGCGATGCTCTTGTGGGTGACCTTGCTCCTCCTGGTATAAAAGGGGCTTGTTATGGGCTTAGGGAATCTCTCTCACGAGCTGGCGCTTTTTCAGGAGCTATTTTAGCGGTTTTTCTCTTGTGGATAACTCAAAATAATTATTCTCTTGTTTTTTGGGTGGGAGCCATTCCAACAGCCCTTGCGTTGATTGTTCTCCTTATTTTTGTGAAAGATCCCGTCGATGAAAAATTTCACACAAAACCCACGAAACAGAAGCTAAAGCTCCAAGATATCTTAAACTTACCCCTCTCTTTTTGGCTTGTTCTTGTGCTCAGTGGCACATTCATGCTCTCCAACTTTTCAGGAGCTTTCTTGCTTTTAAGAGCAGAGCAAACAGGTCTAGACCTTTACCTGGTTCCTCTTGTGATGGTCGTCCAAAATATGGCAACAGCCGCAACGGCTTATCCAGTTGGGTATTTGTCCGATAAAATAGGCCGACGGTCCATGATGTTTTTAGGCATTATTCTTGTTATTCTCGCAAATATCCTTCTCGCCCACGGAGGATCCATTTATATAATTTTAGGGGGCGTTTTCTTGTGGGGAGCTGAAATGGGAGTTACCCAAAGCATCCTTGCTGTTTTTCTGGCAGATGCGTGCCCCGAAAAAGTCAGGGGAACGGGCTTTGGCCTTTTTCATCTTACAAATGGGATATGCTTAATTTTTGCCAATACCCTGGCTGGGTGGATTTGGAGTGCAGCAGGCCCCTCTTTCATGTTTTATACAAGTGCAACAATTGCTGCCCTTTCATCCCTTATCTTACCATTTATAGGAACAAGAAATTTACAGAGGTCTATCTAACACTATCGTTTTAGTAAAAAAAGTGTTTTGTATCTAAAATAATAAAGCTGTATGCTAGCGTCAATTTTAAACAAAAAGAGACTCATCCATGAGACGCGCCCTATATCATAAGCTCACCCTATTATTGTCAGCAGCTTTTTTTACTCTCGAAATAAGCAGTGCCTGGGGAAACGATGCGCAGGCTCCAGGACTTCCCATTGCTCGTTTAGCTCTTCCTACTATCTCCTCCAACATAGATTCACTTGTTCCTACGAAAACAGTGGTTGGCAGCAAGGTAGCTGAAACAAAAAAAATGCTTCAAGATTTACAAGCTAGAATAGAGCCTGTTGTTCAAAATACACGTCAAGAATATGAAAATATAATACTTGAGGCCAATCAATATCATAAAATTATTGGAAATATCGAAGCAAAACTCCAGCTTGGGACAACGCCTGCAAATCCCCAACTCGTTGCGCTTCGGAGCGAAGCCTCTCAGCAATTAAGTCAAATTACACACACACTTGGTGGATTGGGTGATCTTTCTCAAGAGTTTCGGAACTTTTCGCAGCAAACTCAAGCTATCAACTCTCAGGTGCAGCAGACTCTGGTCCTCCCAGGAGCTATAGATGAAGATCACGCTCAGCTCATCTTAATACGAGAAGAACTCGAGCAATTAAATGGGAAGATTTGCCAAATTTTAAATATTATGGTTGCCAACATGTGGAGACAGGGTCAGTGGTTAGGCGCTGAGAAAATTCATTTTGAAGACCTCTCCTTAGCTATTGAAAGCGGGCGATTTATGATGTCTTCTCAAAGAGGGCCGCACATTCAAGAAGAGATCATCCCGCTAGACCCTATTATTGGTCCTTCTCACACTAAGCCTCATCACAAAACCTCTCATGCGCCTAAAAAGCCACATAAGCCAACACCAGCTCCTTCAAAAGAGAAACCTTATCCAAAAACACTTGAATCTGAAGTGCCCCCAACGCCGCCAGCTCCTAAAGAGAAACCTTCTCCAAAGAAGACCCAACCACAAGCTACCCCAGCGCCAACAAAGACATTGGCCCCAGTTGCTGTTGAATCTCGTCCAAAGATTCCCTCTGCACCACAAGAGGCTCCTACACCTCCTGCTCCTGAAAAAGCTCAATCCGTTGCTCCCATGACGGATTATGCAACGGCAGCTAATGGCAGATCTCCTTTAGGAATTTTAAACGCTGATCAAGATATTCAAAGCCAAAAATGGTATCTTTTTTCTTCAGCGAAGAGAGGACTCACAACTCCCTCGGCCATCATTGACATTGTAAACGTTGTAAGCCAGGAGTCTCCCTCCACAAAAGGAGAAGAAGCCAAAACTACTCTTGTAAAGCTTGGGCTAAAGCCGGAACAAATTCGTGTGACCCATGCTACAGGAGAGTCGGAACAAGTTGGAAAAGTCTATGTTTTTGGTCAATAAAATTATGTTCCTCTCCAAGCCCCCACAATATGATAAGGCCACTTCCATGGGGCCATCAAGATAACATCAAATCGAAGCTCACTCGGCAAAGATTTTCGAGTAAGGTAATATAAAAGAGCCCGCTCGATACGACGTTGTTGAGAGGGCGTGATAGAAAAAGCTGCTTTTTCAAGAGAAGCTCGACTTTTGACTTCAACGGCCACCAGGGTTTTTCCCTTGCGTATCAAAAGATCAATTTCTCCAACAGGCGTTTTAAAACGATTTTCAAGAATCTCATATCCCTTGCACCGTAAATAAAGGGAGGCCATCCATTCCCCGCGTTGTCCTTTAAGGTAAGCGCGTTTCTTCGGATTTAAGGGCAAGCGCATGTTGATAAACCTCCCGTTTTGATATCCCAAAGGCTTTTGAGACAAGATCGACAGCCTCTTTTAGAGAATACCTTTCAAGAGCGGCTTGCAACTGAATTTTAAGGTCTTCCGTTGAAAGAGACGCGAAAGGAGATGTCCCTTCTATGACAATGACTATCTCGCCACGCGGAGGATGGGCTTCATAATGAGATATTAAAGAGGAGAGGGTGTGTCTCTGTACTTCCTCAAAAAGCTTTGTCATTTCGCGGCACACAGCCCCTTCCCGATCTCCTAAAACCTCCACAGCATCTTTTAGGAAAGGAACGAGCCGTTGAGAGGATTCAAAAAAAATAAGAGTCGCCTGAATTTCCTTTACCTCCTCAAGCGCCGTTTTGCGCGCACCTTGCTTTGAAGGCAAAAACCCGCAAAATAAAAATCGATCTGGCGCCAAGCCTGAGAGACAGAGAGCCATCAGCGGCGCTGAAGGGCCTGGAATAACGGTATAGGGAAGCGCGTCCTTTTGACAGGCTACCACAAGCTTAAAGCCAGGATCGGAAATGAGCGGCATCCCCCCATCCGTTATATACGCGACTTTCTTTCCTTCTTTTAAAGAAGCCAAAAGACGAGGACGCATGTGTTCAGCATTATGATCATGATAAGCCAGCAACGGCTTTGAGATCGCGTAATGACTGAGAAGTTTTGACGAAACGCGCGTATCTTCACAGGCAATGATATCGACTTCCTTCAAGACCTCAAGCGCCCGCAAAGTGATGTCTTTCAAGTTTCCAATGGGGGTGGCGATGAGATAGAGCATTGTTGTATGGCCTAAGCTTTAAAGAAAGGTTCATGTTTTTATATCTGATACCATAGGTCATAAGCACCTCGACACACCATGAAATTTTGGACATGACCATCAAATTTTCAGGGTAGTTTTTTTGCAGTTCTCCTTCCCAAAAAATCTTCAAAGTCCCACCCATCTCCAGAGACAACACTTGAGAAATAAGAGGAGGGATGGCTCTTTGCTCGTTTTAAGGTAAATGGGGATATTTGTGAATTGACATCATTGCTTAGATGAAACTCTCGGAAAAAATATCATGTTGTGGAAAAGATTTTATTTGCTTAAAATTTTATAGAATCAAAACTTTCAAATCACAAAAACAGGGGAAAAGAAAAATGTTTAAGAAAATGCGTCTGGGAATTATACAAGCAGTGGGGATGTATTTTTTGATTATCGGGACAAGCGTGCAAGCCCAGTCATCCACATGTTCTCCTGCTTGTACAACTAACGAAATTTGCTGCAATGGAGCGTGCTACCCAACATCTTATTATTCAAAATGTTGCGGAACGACCCCAACTGGTGACAACCAAGTGTGTGGCTTAAATGAATTCTGCTGTTTGGATAGTTCTACGAATGTGGGGCAATGTTATGAATCATCTGCTTATACTACATGTTGTGGTACCCCTACTGCTGGCCCCCAAGCTGGAGTCCCTCAAGCTTGCGGTGGTTCAGCTAACTTCTGCTGTTTAAATACTGTCACAAATGTAGGAAAATGCTTGTCTTTTGGAGAATTAGGAAATGCTAGTTGTTGTTACGAAATGTGTGGGACTGGTAGTTGTGAGGGCGGTAATAGTTGTGGTCCTTCTTATAACAGCGATTATTGCAATCCAGCAATTTGTAATCCGCCAGGCTCACCTTCAACTAGGCATTCTCCTTTAAAAGCCACATCCATTAAAAGCAAAAACTCTGCCCGTTAATATAAGCGTATAGCAAACTGTTATTCTTTATGTAACAGGCTTTCAAACTCCTTGCGACAATCGAAGGGAGTTTGGGCGACAAGCTTAAGTATCTTTTTATCCTAGATGAAGAAGAATAACTATGAATATCTAAAAAAATACCTTCCTCAGCATTAAGAAAAAAAGGGGGGGGGATGTATAATTAGGAGCTAGTTTTGTTTATTAAAAAGCCCCTTCAGTAGGGGATTGTTTTTTTTCCCTTCTTTACTTCAGTCCCTCAAAAGCGTATTTTAAAAGCCATTTCATGCGGGAGGTCCACAATGACAAAAATGCTACGATTTTTTATATGGGGAGGCCTTTTGATTGGCTTGACCTCTTGCGGTCCAAAAGCACCAGAAACGCCACCGATAGTGACACCTCCTCCCCCCATAATAAAGCCCCTTCCTCCTGTTGTGGCACCTTTGCCCCCGACAGCGCCAACGCCTAAATCTCATAAAATAGGCCTTCTTCTCCCCCTTTCCGGCCCGCACGCCGACCTTGGACAAGGATTATTAGATGCCGCAGAATTGGCCCTTTTTGAAGGGGAGTCCTCTTCCATTACCTTGATCCCGCAAGACACGGCCCAAGGGGCGCATCTTGCGGCTCAAAAGGCTCTTGATGACGGAGCAGAGCTTTTGTTAGGTCCTATTTTTGCCTCAGAAGTTGAAAAGGTAAAACCGCTGCTTGCAACACGAAAAGCAAACCTCATCTGCTTTTCAACAGATCAAACCATAGCAAGCCAAGGTGTATATGTTTTAGGCTTTTTACCATCTCAACAAATTGAACGTGTTGTTGCCTATGCCAAAGAAAAAGGCCTCACAAAAATTGCTGCTTTAACTCCTGAAGACCAGTATGGAAAATTGATCGATCAAACTTTAAGGCACCTTGAAACTCAAGGCAAAATTCACCTCCTCGGAATTACCCATTATGAAAAAGGAGATATTCTGGACGGGAATCCGGGAAATGCCCGCCTTTTAGAAGAGGTCATGCTATATAAGAGTAAAGGGGTAGAGGCTTTTCTCATTCCAGAAGGAGGAGAGAACCTTGCGCTTCTTATGCGCCTTTTAGGACCTCAAGGCTCCCTCAAAATGCTGGGAAGTGGTCAATGGGATGCGCCAGAAACTCTCTCTATACCAGGACTTGAAGGGGGTCTTTTTGCATCGACAAGCCCAGAAGGTCGAGAGAACTTCGAGGTTCGTTTCCAAAAAGCCTATGGACACCCTCCTCCTCGCATCGCAGGTCTTGCTTATGATGCAATCGCTCTTGCAATCGCCCTCGCTGATAAAGGTTATACCTCTGACAACCTCAACTTTTCGCAAGGGTTTGCAGGAACAGAGGGGCTTTTCCGCTTAACGCCACAAGGTTTGAATGAACGCGGCCTTGCGGTTCTTGAAGTGAATCCTTCAGGACTTAGGGTTGTAAGCCCTGCTCCGCAGAGTTTTTAAGGCTTTTTTTTGCAGGCTTTGTAGCTACCTTTGAGCAATCGCTTGATGTAAGGGAGATGCAATGACTTTAATGGGTCCTGGCGAAGGCAGGACAAAATCGACTAACAAGGGGGTATGGTCAGAAACTTCCTCTTTCATCACCTCAAATTTTTTCACTTCCACAGTTGAGGAGGTGAAGACGTAATCCGCATACCGTTCTGTTTTAGGATAAAAACTAGTCCGTGTGGAGGTGACATGATACTTTTGAATCAAATCATTCATGCCACCGCCAACAATTTTTAAACTTTCCGTATCTGGCCTTAAATTAAAATCCCCACATAAGATGATGGGGGCTTTAAGGTGGCTCATAAAATGTTTAATTTTCATGGATTGAGCCAGTCTTGACGGGCTATCTTTTTTTCCTTTTCCATTCCAAAGGCCATGCACATTCAGGATATAAAAAAGCTGGTTATTATAACGACAAGCCATCCATTGCAGCTTTCGAGAATGCCCGGGGCCCCACCCGTTATACTTGGGATTATCATGAATTTTAAAGCCGCCTTCATCGACAACGTCGATGGTTTTTCTGACAAAGATAGCAAGCCCATATTTTTGGCCAACCACAGGCTCGAAATAAACCCTATGGTCAGGAAGCAAAGACGTCAGCTCCTCAAGAATATTAAGGCGGACAACCGGGCTATCGTCGGATACCCTACGGGAAGCATTAGAATAAACCTCTTGCAAGCAGAAAACGTCGATGTCTTGATGGGATTTTACAAACTCTAAGAGGGCCTCGGGCACGCGCCCTTCCCAGATATTAAGGCTAACTAATTTTAAGGAAAAAAGAGGATTAATGTTAAAGAGAAGGAAGGTTAAAAATATGACTGATCTCAGTCCTCTATACAACTTACCTCACATAACATAAAAAACTTCAAATTCATTCCTAATATACCGAATTTTAGGTCCTGTCAATAGGTTTTTTTCATTTGTATGAGTTCAGTACATATGAGAGTCATAGTTTAAATAGAGAGAGCCTTTATCGCATGTTATCGAAGAAGGGAAATCCTCGCCTAACAACCCTCAATTCTGTGATTGACTCCCTTGGGCTTGAAATCCACATCATGGCGAAAAAAGGGCCATCTCATCATCAGAGCCCTATGGCCTAAGTTGAGAGATTTCTCTTCTCCTTCCCTCTTGAGGGCTTCTGATTACTGACGACTGATCACTAACCTAAGCCGCCTCTTCTCCACCCTCTACTACCGAAAGGCTTTGGCTCACAACGCCAATATTTTTGCGAATAGCGTCTTCAATTTCCGCAGCAATAAGAGGGTTTTCTTTTAAGAAAGTCCGAGCGTTATCTCGGCCTTGTCCAATACGCTGATCCTTATAAGAATACCAAGACCCTGATTTTTCAACAAGATTAGCTTTCACGCCTAAATCAATAAGCTCACCGGCCTTTGAGATTCCCTCGCCATACATGATGTCAAACTCCACAACCTTAAAGGGAGGGGCCATCTTGTTCTTAACAACCTTAACACGCGTTTGGTTCCCCACCACCTCATCGCGGTCTTTAAGGGCGCCAATGCGGCGAATATCAAGACGAATGGAAGCATAAAATTTCAGGGCATTTCCCCCCGTTGTGGTTTCTGGATTTCCAAACATGACCCCAATTTTTTGGCGAATTTGGTTGATAAAGATAATCATGCAATTTGTTTTGGACACAGATCCCGTAAGCTTGCGAAGAGCCTGACTCATCAGGCGGGCTTGAAGTCCCATGTGAGAATCGCCCATCTCTCCTTCTAATTCTGCTTTTGGGACAAGGGCCGCAACGCTATCAATAATCAGCACATCAATGGCACCGGATCGAACAAGCGTATCTGCAATCTCCAGAGCTTGCTCCCCTGAATCCGGTTGAGAGATAATGAGGTTGTCCGTATTCACTCCCAGTTTTCTGGCATAAATGGGATCAAGGGCATGCTCCGCATCCACAAAGGCACAAGTGCCTCCCACTTTCTGCGCTTCCGCTGCTACGTGAAGGGCGAGAGTTGTTTTTCCAGAACTTTCCGGACCATAAATTTCAATAATTCGCCCCTTGGGGAGCCCCCCAATACCAAGGGCAATGTCAAGACCTAAGGAGCCCGTCGGAATTGCCGACACATCCACCACACTATCCTTCTCCCCAAGACGCATGATGGATCCTTTCCCAAAGGCCTTTTCAATTTGACCCAATGCGGCTTCGAGAGCTTTTTGCTTATCCATCAGAGATTCCTTTTGCTATGTTATCTTTACCTTCTATATTTCACAGGTTTTTTATAAGCGCAATTCTAATTTATGGTTATATCTGAGCTACTGTTGAGAGTCTGCAGCGTGACCTGGAGTACCTAGATCTAGAGAAAAGGAAGCTAATGTATTTTGTAGAGCTATGCATTAGCCTTATTTTCTGGTATACTTATAAAAATAAATCTGAAAAAATAAAAAAATAATAAGCTCATGATACCGGACGAAAATGTCATCCCAAAAGTTTCTTATTTTCGTCGAGGATTGGTGGAACACCATCCTCTCGCCAGGATTCGTCGATTTTTGTTTGGATATCCTTTAAAAACATCCCATCAACACAAAGAACGGCTGGGATTTTGGCTAGGATTTCCTGTCCTCGCTGTTGATACCGTTTCTTCGCTGGCGTATGCGACAGAAGAAATTCTTCTTGCTCTTTCTATCTTGGGCACACACTCATTTTCTTTATCGATACCCATTGCAGGGATCATTATCCTTTTGATGTGGTCATTAGTTGTTTCTTATTCTCAGACAGTGAAAGCCTACCCTGAAGGAGGAGGGGCTTATATTGTTGCCAAATACAATATTGGGCCCTTCGCTAGCATTTTTGGGGCTTCTGCTTTAATTCTTGATTACATTCTTACGGTGGCGGTTTCGGTGACAGCGGGGGTAAGGGCGCTGACCTCGGCTTACCCTCAACTTCTTCCCGTGGCAACAGAGCTCTCGCTTATGGGTGTTTTAATTTTGGGGTGGCTTAACTTACGAGGCGTTAAAGAATCCGCGCGTGTTATTTCACTTCCCGTGTATGCGTTTATTCTTATGGTAATCGCGATTTGCTTCTTAGGATTTTTTACGCCATCGCCGGAAAATAACGTAAACGTAGCTCATCAAGACACGGACATTCTTTGGTCTTTTTTTACCCTTTTTATTGTGTTGCGTGCTTTTGCTGGGGGGTGCACGGCGATGACAGGTATCGAAGCCGTTGCCAATGCGGGAAGAATTCTTAAAGAACCAACAAGCCGCATTTCTCAGCATATCTTACTCGCCATCGGCTTAACCGTTTCAGTGTCTTTTTTTTGGATTACAAAATTAGTCAATGATTTTGGGATTGGTCCTTCACACACAGAAAGCATTATGAGCCAGCTTGCCTGGTATGTTCTGGACAATGACTTTCTTTACACAATCTTTCAATTTTTAACGGCTGGAATTTTATTTTTAGCCGCTAACACAGCTTTCGCTGGATTTCCTCAATTAGCTGCCATGGTCGCTAAAGACAAATGGCTTCCCAAGCAATTAAATGCCATAGGCGACCGTCTTGTTTTTTCTTATGGGATTGTGTGGCTTACCCTCATTTCTTGTCTCCTCATTATTCTCTTTAAAGGCGATACGCACGCTCTTATTCCTCTCTATGCCATTGGAGTTTTTAGCGCCTTCACCTTAAATCAAGTGGGTATGACACGTTTTTGGTTTAAAGCGCACCGTCAAGACAAAAGAAAAAATCCTTTCCGCTTTTCTTTTAAGGGAGTCTTTTCATCTTGCCACACCAAAATGTTTATCAATGCCTTTGGAGCGACTTTGTCTGGGTTAGCTCTTATTGTCACGTTCATAGCTAAGTTTACAGAAGGGGGATTTTTAATTTTTGTAGCCATCCCTCTTATGATCAGAATATGCTATACCATTCGGAATCACTACCAACGGATAGAAAAGCAGTTAGCCGTCACGCCGCACTCAAAAGAAGAAGATGGTCAACCCCATTTGTCCGAGTCGATGTCTAGGACGGTGGTGATTCCTGTATCTTTCCTTCACCGGGGCACTTATAAAGCCCTGTCTTTTGCGCGTGAAATTAGTAAAAATGTTGTGGTCCTGATCGTTGATACTAACTCCTCGGCTGTTGAAAATACATGTGAGCAGCTTGAGGCCCTTAACTGGGGCCTGAAGATCGTTATTCTCCCGTCTCCTTACAGGTCAATCCTTCAGCCTATTATTGAGTATGTGCATTATCTAGACGGCCTGAATGATCAATTGGCCACCATTATCTTACCCGAAATAGTTCCAGCAAAATGGTGGCAGCACTTTTTACATAACCGTACCGCTGACGCTCTTACGCGGGTGCTTTCTTGGTCTGAACGTATTCCTAACCAAGCCCGCATCATCATCAATGTTCCTTTTCATGTGAAGAATTAAATAGCCTGAGTTTTGGTTAAGAGAGGTATGTCACTTCCTTGTCATCCTTGATTTAGAAGCTCTTGCCTCCGACTTGTTCGGAGGCTTTAGAGCTTCTTAAATCGAGGATCTTCTTAAAGCACACTGTTATGTTGATAGAAGATCCTCGGTGTAAGAAATACTAATGTTTTCCTTGCGGAAAACAAAGCATTTCTAAACCAAGGATGACAAGACAGAGAGATCTTCCTTAACCAAAACTCAGGTTA
>CANGTV010000018.1 GCA_947457015.1 Alphaproteobacteria bacterium
CTTCCGTATAACGAGGCGGAGGTTGGGTGAAATGTTGTTCGGGAAGAACTTTTTGTTTTTCCACATCTTCTTTTTCTTCAAGAGGGGGCAAGATTTTATTGTCTTCTTCCTCTGATTGATCCTCATCCAAGCTTTCTCGATAAAGAGTGAGAAACCCATCAAAAACGAGGATAGAGCCCGTGACCCTCAGGATAATATCGTTGGATTGAGACGCCACATCTACGCTTGTTTGGTCCAGCTCAGCACTGGCCATTTGGGATGCCATCATCCGTTTCCAAATGAGCTCATAGAGGCGGAAAAGATCTTTGTCTAAGGATTGAACAACATCTTGCGGTTTTCGAGAAAGCTCCGTGGGGCGGATGGCTTCATGAGCTTCCTGAGCATTTTTGGCTTTCGTCTTATACTGACGGGGAGACGAAGGCAGGTATTTATCCCCAAAGGATTTTTCAATAACCTTGCGACAATCTGCAATGGCAGCGCCCTCAACTTGCGTACTATCTGTACGCATGTAGGTAATGAGTCCTGTCGTTTCGCCCTTGAGCGTTATTCCCTCATACAGCTTTTGAGCGAGTTGCATGGTCTTTTTTGGGCTAAACCCAAGCTTACGAGACGCTTCTTGTTGAAGGGTTGATGTGATAAAAGGAGGGCGAGGGTGGCGTTGAACCCGCTTTTTTTCAATAGACGCGATATGATATGTTGCAGCATTAATCTTTTTCTCTGCATCCCGTGCTTCCTTTTCAGAGGGAAGAGAAAACTTATCCAGTTTTTTTCCATCCAAGTGAGTGAGGCGCGCTTTAAAAGACTTTTTGTCGCTTGTGAGGAACTCAACATCAATGGTCCAGTATTCTTGGGATTTAAAGGCTTCAATTTCATTTTCTCGGTCAACAACAAGACGTAGAGAGACGGATTGAACCCGTCCTGCTGACCGGCTTCCGGGAAGTTTGCGCCACAAAATGGGAGAGAGGGTAAATCCAACGAGATAGTCAAGGCTGAGCCTGGCTAAGTACGCTTCCACCAGCTGACGGTCAACATCGCGAGGGTGTGCTAAGGCATTTGCGACCGTTTCTTTCGTAATTGCATTAAAAGCAATACGTTGAGATTTTACGTTTTTTAGAAGTCCCTTTTGAGCCAGAATTTCTTGAATGTGCCAGGAAATGGCTTCCCCTTCCCGATCAGGGTCAGTGGCAAGGTACAGATTGTCAGCGCCCTTTAAGGCTTTAGCGATAGCGTCCAAATGTTTCTTGGCCCGTTCATCCACTTGCCAGGTCATGGCAAAGTCTTCATCAGGACGTACGGATCCATCTTTCGAGACTAAATCCCGCACATGACCATAGCTTGCAAGAACTTTAAAATCCTTGCCAAGATATTTTTCTATTGTTTTTGCCTTTGACGGTGATTCAACGACAACAACGTTCATTCGTTTTTCCATTCTTCTTTAAGAGACACCTTGCCACCAGGATGGCGTTCAAGACGTCCTGCAATTTCCATTTCCAGAAGGACAACCCATACATCGGATGCCTGTAACTGACATTCTCGGATGACTTCGTCAACATTTATCGGAACAAAGCTTAAATTTTCGTTAAGAAGATCCCTGACTGTATTGAGAGAAGAGGAGGGGAGGGGTGTTTCGTAAACATTATCATTTCCTTGCACCTGAAGGGGTGACGTGGGGGAAATTTCATGCTCGATATCCTGAATGGTTTCCACAAGGATAGCTCCATTTTTGATCAGATGATTACACCCATTGGCGCGAGGGTCGAGAGGGTGGCCTGGGATGGCAAATACATCTCGTCCTTGATCCAAAGCGCATCGAGCGGTGATAAGGGAGCCTGATTTTAAAGCAGCTTCCACCACTAAAATACACCGGGAAACTCCTGAAATAATGCGGTTGCGTTTTGGGAAAAGAGTGGCTTGTGGCTGTGTTCCAAAGGGAGATTCGGCCACGAGAACCCCTTCCTCTGCAATTTTTGCGTAGAGGGCTTCATTTTCTTGAGGGTAAATGTGATCGATGCCTCCTGCAAGCACAGCAATCGTTCCTTTTTGAAGGCTTCCTTGGTGAGCCGCTGTGTCAATGCCGCGTGCAAGACCGGAAGCAATGACCCACCCCTGTTGTCCCAGTTCAGTTGCAAGCTTGTGGGCCATCTTTTTTCCCATGGCAGAGGCATTGCGCGCGCCAACAATGGCAAAAAGCGATTGCTGCAGCAGGTCTAAGCGTCCTTTTACAGTAAGGACAGGAGGAGCAGAGTCAATATGACGGAGGAGGAGAGGGTATAAGGGATCATCTAGGGTCAAGAGCTCCGCTCCAAAAGCATGGATAGCCTCAAGTTCTTTTGCAACTTCAGAACGAGGCGTAATTTTTAAGGGGCGCTTGAGTCCGCCTTGCGCTGCAAGATCTGGCAAGGCTTCTAAGGCCTGCGCAGCCGTCCCATATCTTTTTAGCAAATGATGAAAGGTAAGAGGCCCGATATTTTCAGATCGGGCGAGTTGAAGCCAATCAAGAAGCGCATTATCACTCTTGAGGAGTTTCTGAGGAGTTGGAGTTTCCAATTTTTGTTTCCCTCCCTGTGAGTAAACGAGCAATATTGCTACGATGAGTCCAAACCAAAAGAACAGTAAACACGAGGCATAAGTTCACAAGATTAGGTTCACTCAAAAAATACGCATAAAGGGGGCTTAACAGAACGGTGATAAGTGAAGCCAAAGAAGAATAGCGCGTTGTAAAGGCGATCACAAGCCAGGAGACAAGACAAAGGATCGTTAATGGCCCATTAAGGATAAGAATGACGCCCAAAGCGGTGGCTACCCCTTTTCCCCCGTGAAACTTTAACCATACGGGGAAGATGTGCCCCAGGACGGCCACAATCCCAGCAAGATGAGTCAGAGAAGGATCAACATTAATAGCCAACAGAACGGCTGCACTTCCCTTCAGGGTATCAAGAAGAAGCGTGAACCCAGCTGCAATCTTATTGCCAGATCTGAGGATATTCGTGGCTCCAGTGCTCTTGGATCCTGTCTCGCGAGGGTCTTGTAAGGAAAAAAGCCAACTGATGATAAGCCCAAAGGGAATGGCGCCAATCAGATAGGCTGTTAGAAGAAGAAGGATATCAGTGAGGGACATAGGGGCCTATTCTTGTGTGGTCTTTATTTTCTTTAATATATCAAAATGGGAAAGCGAAGACAAAGAATTTAAAGAGATGGGCAATTGGAAGGCTGGCCGAAATGGGTGCGAACGTATGTATAATTTCCATTAATCTTGAAGAATTTCTTCCTATTTCAGATCCTTTTTTTACTTAATATTTACAATTTTCTGTTATACATAAAAACATGAAATTCTCAGTATAACCCAAGGAGTGTTGCATGAACTTTTGTAAGACTACAAAGCAAAAGAAGGGAATGGTAACCTCTTACCAAAAAAGTAGCTTCAAGATTATTTCTTTGTGCTTCTTTATGATTTTAATAAGTTTTCTATTAAATAACCAGAGCTTTGCATCATTTCATATAACGTGTTGGCTTATGGATTCTCTTCCTACTTGTGAGGGGGGCAATGCAGATTGTCCCAGTAAAAGTGGGTGTACAGACGTTGGAGCTGGGTGTTCTTGTTGTTTTTAAATATTTTTTGCTTGTAAGGCTCAAAGAACTGAGCGCACAGATTTAGATGGGTTTTGTTTGCAGGGTCTATCGTTTTAAGTCATTTAGGTGTAGTTGAGCCAAATAAGAATCGGCCGAACCTCTTGAACACTATCCTCTATCTTTTTGATTGCGCTTACTCTTTGCCGCTGGGGTTGTAGGAAGACCTGCAGCACTGGGACAATTCATAGTGACTGTTAAGCCTGAACCGACCGGATTAACTATCTGATAACACTCATTGTTAGGGCCAAAGCAATCAATACCTATAGTGCTATAATTTGGCGTAAGCGCCCATTGCCCATTGTTGGTTGGGCAAGTAGCGGCTGGTAAAGAAACAGAAGCGGTTCCTGGATTGATAGTCGCCGTCGTATATACACATGGTTCTAGTTGTTCAGAGAGATGAGCATTTGAATAGTCTAGAATTTGACAAGTTAATTGGATAGCGGTTGAGTTTTCCACCGTCGCTTGCCAAGTAGGGCTCGGTGTACCTTGCGAAAAAGCTGCTGAAATAAGCAGTGTCATTGTCAACGGAGAG
Organism: Alphaproteobacteria bacterium; assembly: GCA_947457015.1. GTDB lineage: Bacteria > Pseudomonadota > Alphaproteobacteria > UBA9655 > UBA9655 > UBA9655. Next base: position 4,163 of record CANGTV010000018.1, read on the forward strand.
CTAAGTATAATTTTTCCTATTGTCATATATCATGTCCTTTTTTTATATTCTTCATTAGTAGCGACTCTGAACAATTTGAACTGATGTTTAACATTGGCTTAAACAGGCAGTCGAATTATAACAATTCTTATAATCTGAAAGCGTTTGTATGTCTGTGGTAAATGTGGCCCCACACGTGTTTTGGCAACTCTGTTGCAGAGAACTCGGTTGTAGAGAACACGTGTCGTTACACTGCTCGAGCTGTGCATGCATGTGCCCATAGTCTGGATCTTTGGCTGCTAAGCAGTTGTAAAATTGAAAATAGCATTGGTTGCAATTTGAGCTATTTTGGGCGTGTCCATCCGTTGAGACAGCGGCTATTAAGCTTGTGAAAGTTAAGAGAATCAATTTCCTATGCATTATGCGTTTCCTCAGAATTCCGGTCTTGTTTGTCAGTATACAAAATCTCCCTTAAGATTGAGTTAAAGGGGGAACTGATTTTATGTGTGTGAAGGGGATTGGTCATAAACAAGAATTTAAAGAAATAAGCAATCTTAACCGGACATTTTTAAGATTTGTCATCCTTGGGTTAGAAATGCTTTGTTTTCTGCAAGAAAACATTTAGCATTTCTTACACCGAGGATCTTGTGTCAGGAGGTACATAGGATTAATCCTGAGTGGGAAGATTTATGGAGTTATTATTTGTCGTTAGAAGATCCTCGGTGCAAGAAGCTCTAAACCCCGTCTTTCATCCGGGATAAGAGCTTCTAGCCCAAGGATGACAGCCGAGAGAAGTATTGAAAAATTTGTTCACGGAGCCTATCCCGCCTCTTCCTCTGGAAGATCTTTTTTGTCTTCGTCCCCGTCTTCTTCCCCCTCAATGCGATAGTCCCCCCGGAACCAACGCGCGAGGTCAATATCTGCGCATCGCTTGGAGCAAAAGGGACGAAACTCAACGACGGTTGGTTTTTTACAGAGGGGGCAAATCTGACTCATGAGCGTGGTCTCCGAAAGCCTAGCCCTTTAAGGAGGCAGTCTGTTTCGTAAAGAGGAAGACCCACAACGTTTGTATAAGACCCAGATACAAATTTGACAAATTTTGAGGCCTTGCCTTGAATGGCATAGGCGCCGGCTTTTCCTTCCCATTCTTCCGAAGAAAGATAGTCTTCAAGCTCGTCAGGGGTTAATCGTTTGAAGGAAAGGCGGGTGAGAACCACACTATAGGCTTCCTTTCCCTCAGGAGAGAGAACACACACGCCAGTATACACCCGATGGCGCCTTCCTGAAAGGCGGCCAAGAATGAGGGCGGCATCTTCCCGATTTTGCGCTTTAAGAATGATCTTTCGCCCCATCTCGACGATTGTATCTGCGGCCAGAATATAATCATGGGGCATTTGAGAATGAACAGTGCGGGCCTTAAGAATAGCAATACGTTTGACATACTCTCGAGGGCTTTCCCCTTTTAAGGGCGTCTCGTCTATCTGAGGGCTGATGATCTCATCAGGAACTAAATCAATTGACGCCAAGAGTTCTTGTCGGCGAGGAGAGGAAGAGGCGAGAACAAGCTTCATTTTACTTGTGACGGAAGGTAATCCGTCCTTTTGTGAGGTCATAAGGGGTCATTTCAACGGTAACTTTATCTCCCGCAAGCACACGGATACGATTTTTTCTCATGCGGCCTGACGTGTGGGCTAGTACCATATGCCCGTTTTCAAGTTGAACACGAAAGGTTGCATTTGGAAGCAATTCCATAATTGTTCCATTAAACTCAATAAGGTCTTCCTTAGACAATTTTGTCTCCAATTAATACACGCACTGGCATAGCCTTTAAGCCAAAAACGGCTATTTGTCAAATCACCCCTTATCATATTTGATAATTTTCACGAACAAACCCTTTGTAAGGGTCGCGAAGTGAGACAGAAAGCGCTAAAAGATTTGAGAGTGAGTTGCTTAATAATCACACTCTCAAAAAATCTGTTCCTACTAAAAAATGACCTTAAGGATGCGGGCTTCTCTTCCACGCTCAGAGCTAGAGGCTTTTATTTTTACGCGAATGCCTGGCTCAAGAGACTCATATCCTGCAGCGCGAAGAACGGATGCGTGCAAAAAAATATCTCTTCCTCCATCATCGGGATAAATAAACCCAAACCCTTTGAGGGGGTTAAACCATTTTACCTCGCCCTCAACTTCTTCCAGAGCTTCTGGATCAAACGCAGGAGATCGTGGCCCTAAAAAAGCGGGTGAAAACCGCGGTTCTCTTTCAGAAAATTTAACCTCTAAAACACGCAGAACTTGTCGGCCACGGACGCCGGGACCTACATCACAGACAATTTGGTCACCTTCTTCCACGCGACGACAGCCGGCTGCATCAAGGACAGAAAAATGCATGAAAATATCACCTGAATCCTCTTCTTGGACTAAAAATCCATAGCCTTTTTCAGGATTGTACCACTTTACCTTAGCTTCGATCCGCTCAATCTCATTTTCATAGTTTTCATGTGTAACAGGTTGCTCGATCATAACTTAACTATCCCTACTCAATTACCGAAATTTATATGTTTTTTCTTATTCTAAAAAATCAAGAAATCAAATGATGTTGTAAGGAATTTACATAAACATCTATGACGTCATCTCCCTTATGAATGAGGGAATTATACCACGTTTTTTTCGTTAGCCAATGATTTTCGTTAGCATGTTTTAGTCTCGAGTAAAGTTTTTTTCTTTTATCATACCGTAGCTTATAAAAAAAGTCTTAACAAAGTATGAAAAAATTTCTCCCGTAGAGTCTCATCTGTGCTAGGCTAAGAATATCAGTCGTAGGTTCTTAATTTATTCTGGTATTTCAAGCTAAGGAGGGTCCTTAATGGCGGTCAAAGATATTGTAAAAGAAGCGATTCTAAAACTCGAGTCTTTGTGTGAGTCATATGAAAAAGAATCTCGTGTAGAGCTTGAGGATCTTGAAGAAACAGTTGTCCATCTTAGCCATGAAGTTCAGGCCATTGATCTTGCCTCTGATCAAACCTTAAAAACAGAATTGGGGACTCTTCAAAGTGCGCTTGTTAAGCTTTCTTCAATGCTTAACCTGCAGCAAGAAACCCTTGCGCGCCAAGTCCAGGAAATTCACCTTCATCAACGGGCTCTGCATGCCTATGCACGGGTTGCTAATAATAATCTTGGCTCTATGGCGTAGGGCGAAGAAGTCGTCCTCTTCATGAAGGCACCTTCCCAGATTGCGCGAAGAAGTGTTTTGTTTCTCTCTCCCTCTCTGTCTCAATCCCTCTTTACCAAAAGGGAGTCTTCACTTATGGTAAGGAACAAAAAGTGGAGTTGACTCATGTCTGATTTTTTTACAGAGCTTGAAGAGGATATTCGCGAAGAGCGGATTTTCACCTTGTGGAATAAGTACGGGAACACTGTCATTGGGGTGGCTCTTGCAATCGTACTGGGAACGGCAGGCTATACACTGTGGAAGTATATAAAACACCGAAATCAGATCAAAGGACATATTTCTTTTTCTAAGAGCGTGGACTTGTTGAAGGAAGGAAAAAAAGAGGAGGCCCTGAAAGAGTTTCAAGCCTTAGCTCAAGAAGGGGGCGGGTATGGAAAATTAGCGCAGCTTTACGAAGCGAGTCTTCTGCCAAATCCAGAACCTCTTTATACAAAAATTTCTCAAGAGAACGCGACAGATGTGGCGCTCAGTAGTTTAACAAAAATCTTAATAGCAGGGCGCTCTTTTAATGCATCGACAGCTGTTGCTCCTCTTGAGGCTCTCTCAGCGCCCAATAATGCATGGGCTCCCCTTTCTCTTGAATTGTTGGCGCTTGCTGATCTCCAAAAAGGAGATGAGGCTGGAGCCGCTGAACAATATATTAGAGCTCTGAAAGAGCCCTTTCTTGCGGCGAATGAACAAGCACGGGTGGGTATGATGCTTTCACAAATTGATATTCCTCCCGCTCTCCTAGAGAGCTTAACGAAGGGAGAGAAATAATCATGAAAAAGCACATAGCTTTTCTTCTTGCAGCCTTAACATTAGTTGCGTGTGACGCAGAAAAAATACCGATTACAGGGACACGTATTCCTGTTGTGAATTATGAATCATCCGTCAAGGTAGATGAGGAGGCGAAAGATGTCTCTTTGGCTCTCCCTCTTTCTGAAATGGGGCGTGATTGGGCACAAGCGGGCGGAGGGGCAGATCATGCGATGCCCAATTTTTCGCTAAAAGAATCGATAGACCCTCTTTGGACAGTTTCTATAGGATCTGGAAACGGAGAAGGACGCTTTTTGTCTTCCCCCATTGTGGCGAATGGAGTTATTTATGCACTCGATACCTATGGGAATATAACGGCTCTTGATGCTTCTGCGGGATCGATTCTGTGGCAAGTGAATATCTCGCCAGAAGGCCAGCAAACCCCGATTATTGGAGGGGGTCTCGCCTACGGGCAAGACAAAATATTTGTGACATCCCCGCATGCAGAAGTTTTAGCTTTTGATGCAAAGACGGGGAATCGTCTTTGGCGCTATGCGATGCCAAGTCCTGTGCGTGCAGCACCTACATTTGATGAAGGACGTCTTTATGTGCTGACAATTAGTAACCATCTCGAGGTGTTGGATGCTGAGAAAGGAACGTCTTTGTGGAATCATGCCGGGATTACAGAACATGCAGGCCTTTTAGGAACAGCAAGTCCTGCTGTTTCAAAAGGAGTTGTTGTTGTGACCTATTCCTCAGGGGAAATTTACGCCTTGAAGGCAGAAAATGGCCATCAATTGTGGACAGAGACCTTGAGTACGACGCGACGTCCTGATTCTTTATCTTCCTTGTCCCATATCAAAGCGCTCCCCGTTATTTATAAAAATATGGTTATTATCATTGGGCATAACCATAAAATGGCAGCTTATGACTTGCGCCGGGGAGAGCGTCTTTGGGAAAGACATATTGGAGGAACGCGCACACCTGCTGTTATAGGGGATTTCATCTTCATGATTAACTCTCATAATGAGCTTTTGTGCTTAACACGAAAACATGGGCAGGTAGTGTGGGTTAAAAAATTAGGATCCGATTTTGAGTCTCCTCATAAGGTCGTTTGGGAGGGGCCTGTGGTAGCGGGAAGCAAACTGTACTTGGTTAATGTGGGAGGAGACTTAGTTTCCTTTGATCCTGCAACAGGAGAGGTTCTTAGGTCTCGTCAACTTGGCGTTTCTCTTTCTCTTCCACCGTTTGTGGCACAAGATACGCTTTATCTTTTGACAAATGAGGGAGACCTGATGGCTTTCCGGTGATCCGGATGCTTTTATAATTAACTCAGCAGCCGATGTCATTCTTCTGTCTTTTGGCGTGCTAGAAAAAAAAATTAAAAATGGAGGTAATGTGAAAAAGATAATAGGACTTGCCATAGGGTGTCTTTTGGGGGGGTGTGCAACTGGCCCAGATAACAGGCAAAACTCTGCGCTTATGATCCAAAACCCTATGTTACAGGAAAGAGTTGTTCGCCAGGATACGGCCCCATTGCCATGGGTTCATGTTCTTCCCTCAGAACGGGCAGCATACTTTCTAGATGCTGATTTTGATTATATCGCCCGGCACATTCGTCATTCGATGACGATTAATCTTGAGAGGTTTAGAGGTGTATGTCTTGTATTGGTTGACTATGCTATTTTAGAGCCTAAGTCATTACATACTAAGCTTATGAAACAGAATTATAAAGGGCAAAAATACTGCAAAGAATATGTTACAAAACCTGAGCGTTATTTTATGCGGATAAGTTTTTATACAAATAATCAAAGACCCCCTGCGCCTCCTCTTTTTGTAGGGGCGGCCGTTCTATCTGTCCGTCACGCCGCTCCTTTTGAAGCCATGCATTTTTTGGTTGATGATATTATAAAGGAACGCCTTTCATTACCTTTTACTCAAGTTGAGGTAAATCTAGATGCAGCAGATGATATTGAAAAAAATTTAGTAGGGATAGCAGAGGCCAGCACGGTTAAAACTCATAAAATTTCTTCAAAGCAGGAGACGTCTACGTCGTCTCGTAAGACTTCTACGTCGTCTCATAAGACTTCTGCGACAGCGAGTGCTCCTGCAGTACCGGCAGCACCTACACCATCTCCTGAAACTCCTGTGGTAGCTCCGAGTACTCCTGCAGTACCGGCCGCGTCTACACCATCTTCTGAAACTCCTGTGGGAGCTCCAAGTACTCCTGCAGCGGCGCCTACCACTCCAAGTGCTCCTGCAGCGGCGCCTACCACTCCAAGTACTCCTGCCCCAGCAGCTCCTGCGGTACCTGCTCCTGCAGCGCCTACACCATCTTCTGAAACTCCTGTGGTAGTTCCAAGTACTCCTGCGGCGCCTACCACTCCAAGTACTCCTGCAGCGGCGCCTACATCATCTTCTTAAACGCTCAGCAGAAGAACGAGTCCTAAAAGGATGCGGTATATAACGAAGGGAGTAAGTGTAGATTTTTGTAGCCAACGCATCATAAAAGCGATGGCACAAAAACCAAAGATAAAAGAGAAGGATGCCATTAAAATAGCATCATTTGCCATGGACAAGTCTTGGGATTTAAAGAGCTGATATCCTTTTAGGGTGCCGGCTGCGATCATTGTAGGGATTGACATCAAAAAAGCAAAGCGCGCAGCGTCGGTTCTTTTGTAGTTCAAAAATCGTCCCATGGTTATGCAGGCTCCTGCACGACTGACGCCATTGATAAGAGATATGCATTGAGCGAAACCAAAAAGAAGGGCTCGTTTTAAAGTGGTATTTTCTATGGTTTCTATGAGATGCCCATATTTATCAGCAATGTAAAGAAGAAGGCCGAAAATGATTCCCATCCACGCAATGGTTGTAACATTTCTGAAAGTATCTCCTACGACTTTATCGAAAAAGAGCCCTAAAAGAACAACAGGGATAGTTGCAATGGTGAGATTGAAAAGAAGACGCGTATTCTCATTGACTTGCCCCCTAAAAAGAGAGAACGATCCTTTGAAAAGGGAGGCTACATCTTTACGGAAATAAGCTACGACAGAGCCGAGAGTTCCGATATGGGCGGCTACATCCATCATGAGTCCCTGGTCTTTCCAGCCGAATAAGGAAGGAATGAGTACTAAATGACCAGACGAGCTAATGGGAAGGAATTCGGTGAGTCCTTGAATAAAAGAAAGGAGTAAGATTTGCTCTAGAGTCATGGGAGCACCCTATGGTACAAGATGAACTTCGATATCATAAAACATGAGCTAGTCCAAGGAATAATTAATAATGCGTAAACTCTATCACTATTGGGTCTGTCCGTTTTCTCGAAAAATCAGAATCTTGCTCGCGGAAAAAAAGCTTGCTTTTGAATCCGTTGTGATAAAGCCGTGGGACGTGCCGGCGTCTTTTCTGAGACTAAACCCCGAAGGGCTACCCCCTGTTTTGACTGATGATGATGGAAAGAATGTGGCAAATGCTTACCCTATCGCCGAATATTTAAATGAGGTCTACTTTGAGCCCTCTCTCCTGGGGGAGACATCTGCTCAGCGGGCAGAAGTGCGCCGCCTTGTAGCGTGGTTTGATGAAAAGTTTAATGGAGAAGTTACGCATAACTTGGTGTATGAGAAAGTTCTTCGACGCAAAATGGGACAGGGAGGGCCCGATTCAGCGGCGATCCGCATTGGAAATGCAAACATCCATGACCACTTAGAATATATAGCATGGCTTTGTGATCGGCGGCGATGGTTGGGAGGAGATGAGTTTTCTCTTGCAGATATAACGGCTGCTTCCCATCTTTCCTGCATTGATTACTTAGGCGATGTTCCTTGGGAAAAGCATTCGGCAGCAAAATTATGGTATGCGCGCGTCAAATCTCGCCCCAGCTTTCGTGACATCTTAAACGATGTCGTGCCCGGTCTTTCCCCAGCGGCTCATTATACAGACTTGGATTTTTGATCATAATGAAAGAAATCTGCGCTGCATCTCTCTCTGACAAACGATGGCTTTTAAGAGCCTGTGAAGAGATGCGAGCGTTGACATTTATCCAAAAATTAGGCGTTTCTCCAACTCTTTCTCGGTTGCTCGTGATGCGGGGACATGATCTTGCGTCAGCTCCCCTTTTTCTTGAACCTTCCTTACGGCGCCACCTTCCTGACCCTCTTGTTTTGAAGGATATGGAGCTTGCCGTTGCGCGTCTTCTTCAAGCCATTGCGGCGGGTGAAAAGATTGTGGTGTGGGGAGATTATGATGTGGATGGCGCCACCTCAAGTGCTCTTTTATGTCGATTTTTTAAAGCTCTCCATATCCCTATTGCCCTTTATATTCCAGATCGGATCAAGGAAGGGTATGGCCCTAATCGGGTGGGAATACAGAAATTTATGGATCAAGGCTATACGGTCATGATCACAGTTGATTGTGGAACAACGTCTTTTGAGGCTTTAAGTGATACGAAGGGGCTAGATGTTATTATTTTGGATCATCATGCGCCTGAGGCAGGTCTTCCTCCAGCCTATGCAATTGTGAACCCCAATCGCCTTGATGAAAAGGAAGAGATAACCCAAACCATCGGGCATCTTGCAGCAGTAGGGATTTCTTTTTTGTGTGTTGTGGCTCTTAACCGTGCCTTACGGGAAACAGGATTTTATAAAGAGAGACAAGAGCCTGATCTTATGGAGCTTCTTGATTTGGTAGCTTTGGGAACCGTTTGTGATGTGATGCCCTTGACGGGATTGAATCGTACTTTTGTGGCGCAAGGACTTAAGGTGATGGCGCAGCGCAAAAACGTAGGACTTAGAGTGCTTTTTGATAAGGCAGGTCTTAATGAATCCCCAACGCCGTATCACCTAGGGTTTGTGCTGGGGCCTCGTATTAATGCAGGGGGCCGTGTGGGGGAGTCTTTTTTAGGGGCGCGCCTTCTCTCAACAGAAAATCCTGAGGAAGCGTCTGAGATTGCGCAAAAGCTAGACCAATATAATCAAGAACGACGTCTTTTGGAAGCAGAGGCTCTTGAGCAAGCCCTTATCCAGGTTGATCCAGAGTCTGTGGCCCTTGTGGTCGATCGGGATGGATGGCATGAAGGGGTCATCGGGATTGTGGCGGGGCGCTTGAAGGAAAAATTTCACAAGCCCACGGCGGTAATTGCTTGGAATGAGAAAAATATTGGAAAAGCGTCTGCACGCTCCATTCCTGGCTTTGATTTTGGGCGGTTTATTCATAAGGCTCATCACTTAGGGTATGTTTTAGGGGGAGGGGGCCATGCCATGGCGGCTGGATTTTCTCTTACAAAAGAACAGCTCCCCCTTTTTACGACCTTCCTGACTGCGGAGCTTATGAAACTTAAGGATGACGTGGATTTTAGGGCCACTTCTTTGTGCGATGGATATTTAGATCTTCGGTCTCTCACGCCGGCCCTTTTGGAAGAAATTGAAGGATTGGCTCCTTTTGGCATGGGCAATCCAAGCCCAAAATTTATTTTTGCCGATGTGATGGTGGAGTCTTATACCGTTATTCAAGATCAACATATTCGATGTCGGTTTTCTCAAGGAGAGGGTGTTGTTGTGGAAGGAATTGGGTTTCGCCTCAAAGATACCCCCTTTGGGAACATTCTTATGGAGGGTAAAAAGCGGCCTTTCCACCTTTTGGCCTCTCCTAAGGTGGACACCTGGGGAGGAAAAACCAAGATCACCTTAATGGTGGAGGATGCTGTTGTTGCTCTGGTCGAGATGAAAGAAGCAATTTAAAGCTTGAAAAAAATTTCTCTTAAATGTATTGTTAATACTTAATATTTTCATTAAAGAAAAGTAAATAACATGCGCTTTTTAAAATTAAATCACCTTTCTTTATTGGCTTTCTTCTTTTTAATCTCTTGTGGAGAAGTGCCAGAAAAACAAGAAAAACCAAAGCATGTAGACGTAGTCCAAGCAGCACCCAAGCAGCTTCCTTCTACGCGAAAAGAGATAACCCTTAGCTTTGCGCCAGTCGTCAAGAAAGTCGCTCCTGCTGTGGTGAATATTTACGCAACGCAGTATGCAACAGAGAGCCCTTCTACCTCACCCTTTATGGAGGATCCTTTTTTTAAGCAATTTTTTGAGCGGTTCTATGGAGACGATGATGCAACTCGTGAACACAATGCCTTAGGATCAGGGATTATTGTAAGTAAGGACGGACTCGTTCTTACAAATTATCATGTCATTAAGGATGCGGATGAGATTCGTGTGGCTCTTGCAGATAAAAGAGAACTTAAAGCGCAATTGATTGCCGTTGATAAAAAGATGGATCTAGGTCTTCTACAGATCGAAGGAGCAGAAGAGTTTCCCTTTTTAACCGTAGGCGCTCAGGAAGATCTTGAGGTGGGTGATTTGGTTTTAGCGATTGGAAATCCCTTTGGAGTAGGGCAAACGGTGACGAGTGGGATTGTCTCAGCCTTAGCCCGCAGTCAAAAAGGCATTAAGGATTTTAGAACGTTTATCCAAACGGATGCGGCGATTAATCCTGGGAACTCTGGAGGGCCTTTGGTGACAACCGATGGACGTCTTGTGGGAATTAATACCGCCATTTTTTCTACAAGTGGCGGTTATATGGGAATTGGTTTTGCAACGCCCATCGTTCTCGCAGTGCCTATCTTAGAAAGCGTGAACAAAGGAGGGAAGATTGTTCGCCCTTGGATTGGTCTTGAGGTCGAGCCGCCGACGGCTGAAGCGGCTCACGCCTTAGGCCTCTCGCGTTCTTATGGGGTGCTGGTTGCAAATGTTTATCCTAAAGGACCTGCTGATAAAGCGGGCATCAAGGTGGGTGATTTTATTGCAGCGTTTAATGGCCATGAAATTGAGGATGATGCCGCGTTTGATTACCAAGTTGCAACGTCTCCTCTTGGGCAAAAAGCAGATTTGACGCTTTTGCATAAAGGGAAAGAAGCGCAGGTGTCTGTGTTTTTGACTGAACCTATGAGAGGTAAAGATTCCACGCCTCTCCTTATTAAGGGAGTGAATCCTTTACAGGGAATTAAGGTCCAAACCCTGTCTCCTGCTCTTGCTCTTGATTTAGGTCTTGATTCTATGCAGCAGGGTGTTGTGGTCACGGAAGTCGCCAAATCATCTCTTGCCCTTCAAACTGGGTTTCAAGCAGGAGACATCATTGCCGCAATTAATAAGAAAAAGATCAAAACACAAGAGGAATTGGCTGAACTTTTGCAGAAAAAAGTCCCTTCTTGGGACCTTGTTCTTCAGCGGGGGGATAAGCTGATAAAACTGCGGATGGCGACGCAGTAGGTCAGGCTAAGGGTGTCGTTCTCTGGATGTCGTCTCTCCTTTTTAAAGGGACCCTTAGGATTTTCTTAATAGGTTTAAGATATAATAATCCTATCCTTCAAGAAGGAAATCAATCGTAAAACAGGGAGAAAACAATGAAAAAATTAGTAATGGCCTTTGGGCTTTCTTTAGCTTTGTCTTCAGCGGTGAATGCTCAGCAGCCAATAGTATCTTGTCCAGCGGGATCTGATGTTGTTGGCGCATTGTCTAACAATGATACACAAATTACTGAAATTATAGAAGGAGCGAAGATCACTGGAGTGAAAAAGGCATATGTTCCTAGTACATTGAAATTAACATCAGTGATTGATGAGCAAAAAGGTCATTGTCACTATCAAGATGCCAGTGGTATAAACTTCTTGACCATCGTACCAGACACTGCAGATAAAAAGTAAGTAAGCTGTATAGCCAGTTTTTATCATGGTGATTTAAGGGCCTCTGAATAACAAATCTTATTCAGAGGCCTTTTTAGTTAACCAGCGCTAATCGTCGTAATGGCTCCACATTCTTAGGATCTTGATTGTTTTTTTATCTTCAAAAACCTCATAGACTAAGCGGTGTTGAATGTTAATTCTCCTTGAATAACACCCCTTTAAATCCCCAACCAACTTTTCGTAAGGAGGAGGGTTATGCCAAGGAGTTTCTTGTAAAATATCTAGAAGAGTTTGTGCTTTTTCTTTAAGGCCTGCTTGCTTGAGTTTGAGAGCGTCTCGCCCTGCTTTTTTTGTAAAGACGAGGGTGTACATTCTTACCAGTCAAGTTTAGAAGAACATTCTTGCAAGGTTTCTTGCCGTCCTTCTGCTATAGACTCCCGCATCCCTGGAATGGAAAGAAGATAAAGGGTCTCTTGGATCGCACGAAAATCTTCTTCACTAATCATTACAACCTTATTGCGACGTCCTGTGATATATGTGGGCTCATGTGAGGTTGCAACAGAATCAATAAGCTTATAAAGGTTTTGCCGGGCTTGACTTGCTGTATAAATATCCATGGTATAACTCCTTTAACCCTCTAATCGTACCATTTATAGTACGGCTTTGTCAAGGAAAAGTTTCTTACTTCACTACCGCTAAAATCTCCATCATTTTTGCTTGCGCAACGCTTAAGTTTTGCTCAGCTTCCTTGCGTTCTTTTTCTGTCTGGCTGTCTGTCATATCTTCAAGGAGGTTCTTGATTTCAATTTCTAAGGCTCGCTTATCAAGGGCTGCGAGAAGCGTTCCTTCTCTGACAAGGGCTGTGCATTTCTCAGGAGTGACCTCAGCAAAGCCCCCATTGACAAAGATTTTTACAACGATCTTTTCGTTCTCATAAACCGTAACAACTCCCGGGCGGAGAAGGGTTAGGAGCGGGGCATGTCCTGGTAAAACGCCAATGTCTCCTTCACGTCCAGGAATGACAACCATGCTGACGGGCTGGTCAAGAAGGACTTTCTCAGGAGACACTAAACTGAACTGAAGGGAGCCCATAGCTTAGGCGGCCTCTCTGGCGAGGCGCTGAGCTTTTTGAACGGCTTCCTCAATGGTTCCTACCATATAAAAGGCCATTTCAGGGAGATGATCGTAAAGGCCCTCTGTAATGCCCTTGAAGCCCACAATTGTTTCTTCAAGGCTCACAAAAACACCGGAAGTTCCTGTAAACACCTCTGCTACATGAAAAGGTTGGGAGAGAAACCGTTGAATTTTGCGGGCGCGGGCCACGGTTATTTTATCTTCTTCTGAGAGTTCATCCATTCCTAAAATGGCAATGATATCCTGCAAAGATTTATACGTTTGAAGGATTTTTTGGACATTTCGAGCCACCGTGTAGTGTTCGTCCCCGACAATACGGGGGTCTAAAATACGAGAGGTGGAATCAAGGGGATCCACTGCGGGATAAATCCCAAGCTCGGCAATTTGGCGACTGAGGACGGTAGTCGCATCCAAGTGAGAAAAAGCGGTTGCAGGGGCAGGGTCTGTTAGATCATCAGCAGGCACATAAATGGCTTGGACACTTGTGATGGAGCCCTTTGTGGTGGAGGTAATCCGTTCTTGTAATTCTCCCATTTCTGTTGAAAGGGTTGGCTGATAGCCAACAGCAGAAGGAATACGTCCCAAGAGGGCAGACACCTCTGCTCCTGCCTGTGTAAAGCGAAAGATATTGTCGACAAAGAAAAGCACATCTTGCCCTTCTTGATCGCGGAAATATTCTGCAACCGTAAGACCGGAGAGAGCCACGCGAAAGCGGGCTCCGGGAGGCTCATTCATCTGCCCATACACAAGGGCGGCTTTAGAATTTCCTTTTCTAAGGTCAATAACGCCTGATTCTATCATTTCATGATAAAGATCGTTTCCTTCGCGCGTTCTCTCGCCCACACCGGCAAAAACGGAGTAACCGCCATGGGCTTTGGCGATATTGTTGATGAGCTCCATAATAATGACTGTTTTGCCGACACCTGCCCCTCCAAAAAGACCCACTTTTCCGCCACGTGAATAGGGGGCAAGAAGGTCAATCACCTTAATGCCGGTGACCAGGACTTCCGTTTCCGTGGATTGATCAGTAAACTTAGGGGCATCTCGGTGAATGGGCAGATATTCTTTGGCTTTGATAGGGCCCAATTCATCGATGGGGTCTCCTACCACATTCATAATGCGTCCCAATGTACCGGGGCCTACAGGAACGCGAATGGGTTCTCCTGTGTTGGTGACGACTTGTCCGCGCACAAGACCTTCGGTTGCGTCCATAGCAATGGTGCGAACCGTTTGTTCGCCTAAGTGTTGGGCAACTTCTAAGACAAGGCGTTTTCCTTGGTTTTCTGTTTCAAGGGCTGTAAGAATTTCAGGAAGCTCTCCGTCGAATTGGACATCGATCACAGCGCCAATGATTTGAGTAATGTGGCCTTGGGGGAGGGTTTTTTTCATTTTTGTGTCCTCGTCTTATACAGCTTTAGATGTGTAAAAAATTAATAGTGATGGCGGCATTGAAGAATGATTAATGTTTCGTGCTGGATTTTATAAACAAGCCGATGTTCAGTATCAATACGTCGAGACCAACAGCTTGCCATATCAAACTTAAGAGGTTCAGGCTTTCCTATGCCACTAAAGGGAGTACGCATTGTCTCTTTGATTAAAAAGTTAATACGTTTGAGAGTATTTTTGTCATTTTTTTGCCAATATAAGTAGTCTGCCCAAGCATCTTCTACAAAGGCAAGCTTCATAGATCTTCCACTAAGTCTTTTTGAAAGAATTTTCCCTTTTCAACATCGTGCAAGGCCTTGAAGAGTCTTTGGGCATTACGAGGACTGCGTAAAAGGTATAAAGTTTCCTCAATCGCATTATAGTCTTCAAGAGAGATCATGACGACAGGATCATCTTTTGGTCGTGTAATAACAAGAGGCATATGATCGGCACAGACACGATTCATTGTTTGGGGAAAATTTTTACGCGCCTCAGAGTAAGATATCACGTCCATCAGTTAAATTCCTTAAGTACACATATAGTCAATTATATATTTATGATTTTATAAAAATTTCTAGAAAAAGTCAAACTTTCCAATGGCCCATTTATACCATTTTTCATAAATGACCAGCTGTCATTCCGAATTTATTTCGGGATCTCGTGTCAATAAGATGCTGAAACGAGTTCAGCATGACAGTGGGGATATTAAGCAAGCGCCTCTGCGCCTGAAATAATCTCGATGAGCTCTCGGGTAATTTGAGCTTGGCGGGTGCGATTGTAGGTTAAGGTTAATTGACGAATCATATCCCCTGCATTGCGACTCGCGTTATCCATCGCTGTCATGCGGGCGCCCTGTTCGCTTGCGCTATTCTCTAAAAGGGCAGTATAGATCTGAACAGCGATATTTTGAGGCAGAAGCTGACCTAAGATGATGTCTTCATCAGGTTCGTACTCATAAATAGCATTGATATCTGTGGAAGGTTTTTCTGTCTGCAAAGGGATCAGCTGCTGGGTGGTTACTTCTTGAGCCATAGCTGATTTAAAGTGGTTATAAATAAGGGTGCACTTATCAAAAAGCCCGTCTTCAAACATTTTAATCAGGCTCTCCGCAATACGTTGAGCGTCAGAAAATTGAAGGCGCGGATATCCAACTTCTGTAAAAGATTCTACTATCAAAGGGGCATACTCTTTTTCAAGCATGGCTTTGCCTTTACGGCCAACACAAAAAAGCTTTACCATTTCGCCTGTTTCTTGGCAGGTGGCGATGAACTTCCGAGAATACCTTACAATAGAAGAATTAAATGAGCCACAAAGACCCCGATCAGATGTTGCCACAAGGATGAGGTGTGTGTCTGTCTTTCCGGTTCCGACGAGTAAAGGTTGAGGAGATTCAAGGGCTGTGGCGTTAGCTGCGAGGTCTCCTAAGATTTGGCGCATAAAGCGCGCGTAGGGACGTCCAGCTTCCACTTGTTCTTGCGCGCGGCGTAGTTTAGCGCCGGCCACCATTTTCATAGCGAGTGTTATTTTTCGTGTTGATTGAATAGATTTTGTACGGTCGCGGAGAGTTTTGAGAGTTGTCATTATACAAAAACTTTTACGAAGTTCCTAAAGAAAGTATGGAGTCTTTCCTCTGTCTCTTTTGAGAGAGCCTTCTCTACACGAATGGATTCTAAAATATCTTCATCCTCAAGATGGATGGTTTTTAAGGCAGCTTGCTCAAAGCGCCCTACCTCAGAGACAGGCAGTTCATCTAAATACCCTTTAACACCAGCAAAAATCGTCACCACCTGCTCTTCAACGGGCAATGGACTATATTGAGGTTGTTTGAGGAGCTCTGTGAGGCGGTTTCCGCGTTGCAAGAGTCTTTGCGTTGATACGTCTAAATCGGATGAAAACTGGGCAAATGCCGCCATTTCTCGATATTGAGCAAGCTCGAGCTTAATAGATCCCGCAACTTGCTTCATAGCCTTGATTTGCGCAGCTGATCCCACACGGCTTACAGAAAGCCCCACATTGATAGCAGGGCGGATGCCTCTATAAAAAAGGTCTGCTTCAAGAAAAATCTGGCCGTCTGTGATGGAAATCACATTGGTGGGGATGTAGGCCGACACGTCACCCGCTTGCGTTTCAATGATGGGGAGCGCTGTTAAGGATCCTCCCCCATGGTCATCATTAAGCTTAGCAGCACGCTCTAAAAGGCGAGAGTGAAGATAAAAGACATCTCCTGGATAAGCCTCTCGCCCAGGGGGGCGTCTTAAGAGAAGGGACATCTGGCGATAGGCCACCGCTTGTTTTGAAAGATCGTCGTAAATAATCAGGGCATGGTTTGAATTGTCTCGGAAATATTCGCCCATGGCACATCCCGTATAAGGCGCCAGAAACTGCATAGGGGCGGGATCAGAGGCGGTGGCGGCGATCACAATGCTATACTCCATAGCGCCCCGGTCTTCGAGAGCTTTCACAATTTGGGCAACGGTTGAGCGTTTTTGACCGATGGCGACATAAACGCAGTAAAGCTTTTGAGAATCATCTCCGGCGCTATTGGTCTCTTTTTGGTTAAGAATGGCATCAATGGCAATGGCGGTTTTTCCTGTTTGGCGGTCTCCAATGATAAGTTCTCTCTGCCCTCGGCCGATAGGAACAAGGGCATCAATGGCTTTAAGTCCTGTTTGCATGGGTTCAGAGACGGAGCGTCTTTCAATAATGCCGGGGGCTTTGATGTCCACGCGCGCAGGGCTAACGTTTTTAAGAGGGCCTTTGCCATCGATAGGGTTGCCAAGGGCATCTACAACGCGCCCTAAAAGACCGCGCCCAACGGGAACTTCTACAATGTGATTGGTCCGTTTAACCGTATCTCCTTCGCGGATTTCTCTATCTTCTCCAAAGATCACAATGCCAACGCTATCCGTTTCAAGGTTAAGGGCCATTCCTTTGATTCCGCAAGAAAATTCAACCATTTCTCCTGCTTGAACCTGATCAAGGCCCCAAACCCGCGCAATTCCGTCTCCGACAGAAACCACCTGGCCGACTTCTTCAATATCAATCTCTGTCTTAAAAATAGAAATTTGTTCTTTTAAAATAGAAGAAATTTCCGCAGCACCGAATCCCATTCTTTATCCTTTCATCACATGATGAAGTTTGTTGAGTTTTGTTCTTAAGGAGGCATCAATCATGAGGGCCCCTATACGTAAGACCACACCCCCTAAAAGAGTTTCTTTAATGAGTGGGTGCAAAGAAACATCCTTTCCTAAGTGTTGTTTTAGCGTCGCTTGAAGATGCTCAATTTCTTTTTGAGAAAGCTCTGTTGCTGTCTCTACCACGCCTTCTATATCATCTTTGCACCGGATCTTAAAGTTTTCTAACATAAAAATGAGGATTTCAAGGCGGCGGTTGTGGCAGACGACTTTTAAAAATTGGGCCGTTAGTTTTCCTAGCTTTAAAGAGACGGCTAGCTTTTCAATGAGTTGACGTTGAATTTTTAAAGGTGTCGTGGGGCGTGTGATGCGATTCCATTCAAGGGGTTCTCGGAGAAGACACCCATGAAGGCGTGTGACATCTTTTGAAATATCTTTTAAAACTTTATTTTCTTGAGCAAGGTTAAACAAAACACCCCCATAGCGTTTTGCAATTTCATTGTGTGAGAGAGATAATTTGGACACGAGAGGGGCTCTTCTTGTTTATAAAACCCTCGATTGTCATCCCGAAAAAAGTTCGGGATGACAATGTAGGTTAAGAAAGAGTCTCAAATTTTGGCCAAATGGGCAATTGAAAAATTTGGCCTTCTTTTTGTAGTCCCCTACAATTTTCCAGTTGAAAGACAAACAACTTGTTTTGTCGTCTTATCAATCCATCCTGTTTCCTTCGTGGTTGAGGGAGTATAACTGGGGTTAATAAGGGTGCCTTGGCCGATTAGTCCGACGTCTGCAGAAATAGGTGTTTCTGAGCTTCCGTCAAATGACTTAAGAACCCAACTGCCGACCTTGTATCCTTTATCAATAAAACCAGTTACTTCTATGTATTCTCCTATAGATCCTGCGCATCTGCCAGGGGGGGTGGAAGGAATTGAGGGTGTCATATTATTAAGGACTTGGATCACACCCTCTACTTTGTTTTGATTACTTCCAATCGATAGAGCAGCAGATTTTACGGTGCCCTCAGTGGCTTTCATCTGATCAACGAGAGCATCAGCGTAAACTATAAATTGATAAGCAGTGGGGTCATAGCCTATTTTGTTATTAAGAGCAGTTAGTGTGTTAGTAAAGCTTGTTACTTGCTTGTCAACTTGATCTAGGAACGGTTTAATATCAGGCGCAGAAGCAGGTCCTGAGCTTCCAGCTTGTTCTTTGTTTAACATGTCCATGAGGGCAGGGGGAAGTGTGGGCTCAGTTTGAGCAAAAGCAGTACTTGATAAGCTCATCAAAAGAGTTGTGAGAAGGATTTTATTCATGAGTGTTCTCCCTGGTTTGTTTCTTATGCTCCTAAAAATAATGAAAATTAGTTAAAAATCAGTTATTTTTTTGAAAAATCTCTCCATGCCAAGGACAAGAGGACTCGGCAAGGAGGACGAAGGCTTCCGTGATATTTTCAGGAGAGGGAAGGGAAGAGGGATCTTCCCCTGGCATCCATTCAGCGCACATATCAGTGTGGACGGTACCAGGATCAATGAGATTTACTTTAAATCCTTTGTGCTTAATTTCTGCTGCATAAATTTTTGTCATCATCTCAAGAGCTGCTTTACTGACAGCATACGCTCCCCAATAAGCATGAGGAGAGCTTGCAACTTCACTTGTAACAAAGACAACCCGGGCTTCAGGAGATTTAAGGAGAAGAGGTTCACACGCTCTTAAAAGATGCCAGTTGGCATGAAGGTTCGTTGTCATGATCTGATGCCAGGCGCTTGGTGTTATGTGGGTCATAGGGGTAAGCCCCCCTAAGATAGCCGCATTTCCTATAAGAATATCTAAACGTCCAAACCGTTCAGCAATGGATTTTGCAAGATCCTTGATGCGGGGCAAGTCAGTGAGATCAAAAGGAACGAGAAGCGCAGGAGGACCATATTTTTGAACCTCATCATCTACCTTTTCAAGATCTGCGGAAGATCGAGCAATAAGAATTAATTGGGCCCCTTCTTGAGCAAAGCGTTTTGCAACGGCTGCCCCTATACCACGAGACGCCCCCGTAATAAGAGCCACTTTATTCTTGAGGCGTTGTGTCATTTTGGTCAATGAGATTTTCTAGTTCTTGAGATTGAGGCTTTTTAGGAGAGGCGGGTTTAAGGGTCGAAAGATTCTTAACGGTCTCTTCGAGGGTGGGAAGAGTGTTATTAAGAATTTCTTTTGCATCCAGTGGAGGCAGTGCGGGCAGAGCGATATCTTGCGGAAGGTAATCTTTAGGGATAAGGCGTTTAAGTTCCAAGGCTCCTTGAGCAACCCAAGGTGTAAAATGTGCTTTTTGAATGGCTTGTGGCAAAGCCCGAGGAGGATAGAAAAAACCGATGGCAAGGTAGGTAAGACATACGATTAAGACTCCCCTTACAAAACCAAACACAAGGCCTAAGGAACGATCAAGGCCGCTGAGAAGGCTTCCCTTCACGCCTGAAGAAATAGTGCGGCTGATCAAGATAAAAACAGCCAGGGAAAGAATAAAAAGAAGCCCTGCGACAATCACATCAGCGATCATATGATTATGGATATAGGAGCGTCCCAAGGGACGGAAGAGGGGAAGGCCATAAAACACGGTTGCAAAAGCGCCAACCCAACCTGCAATGCCCAGGATTTCTCGTGTGGCGCCCCGTAGAACGCCTATAACAATGGACATCCCAATGATAAAAAGGATGGCAAGATCGACGATGGTTCCTGTTGTAAAGATCACGCTTGTCCTCCGTAGGCCCTCTGAGGCTTGGGTTTTGCATCTAAATAATTAGCCAGTTCTGCCACATGTGCAAGAGGAATAAGGGTAAGCTCTGGCATGGAAAAGGGTTTTGTGGGTTTAGGGATAAAAGCTGTTTTGAATCCCAGCTTGGAGGCTTCCTTAAGGCGCGCTTCTTGTTGACTCACGGGACGAATTTCACCAGAAAGACCAATCTCACCAAAAAAGACAGCGTCTTTTGGAAGGGGGGTGTTGGCGATGCAAGAGAGAAGGGCAGCAGCAACAGCAAGATCAGCAGCAGGCTCAGAAATTCTCAATCCTCCCGCCACATTCAAAAAGACATCGCGATTGCCGCACAGAAGACCACAACGGGCTTCAAGAACAGCCAAAATCATGGAAAGACGTCCTGAATCCCATCCCACAACAGCCCGACGTGGGGTGGCAAGGGAAGAAGGGGCAATGAGACTTTGAATTTCCACAAGGAGGGGGCGCGTGCCTTCAATGCCTGCAAACACACAAGATCCCGTCACGTCTTCTGTTCTATGGGGAAGAAACAGAGCAGAAGGATTTGATACTTCTTGAAGGCCCTTATCGGTCATTTCAAAGACGCCAATTTCATCGGTGGGGCCAAAGCGGTTTTTGACAGACCGTAAGATACGAAAATGATGACCGCGCTCTCCCTCAAAATAAAGGACCGTATCCACCATGTGCTCAAGAACGCGAGGGCCGGCAATGACTCCTTCTTTCGTGACATGTCCTACAATGAGAATGGTGACGCCATATTTTTTTGCAAAACGAATGAGTTCATGGGCGCTGGCGCGAACCTGAGAGACACTCCCAGGAGCTGCATCAAGGGCGTCCACATACATTGTTTGAATAGAATCAATAATCGCAACTTGTGCTCCTTGATGAAGGGATTTAAGGATATCACCAATGTGGGTCGTCGTGGCAAGATTCACAGGAGATGAGGCGATGTGAAGGCGCTTGGCCCGAAGGCGCACTTGGTCTGCAGCTTCTTCTCCTGAGATATAAGCACAAGATGTTTTTTCGCTAATAACGGCCGCCACTTGAAGAAGAAGGGTAGATTTTCCAATGCCCGGATCTCCTCCTACAAGAAGCACAGATCCAGGGACAAGGCCGCCGCCACACACTCGATCAAACTCTTCAATACCCGTTAAAAGGCGGGGAAGAGGAGGAGAAATCCCCTCAAGGGAAGAGAATTCAATCTTTTGGGCTTTTGCTGTTGTCTTTTTTTTGAAGGAATCAACGGTTGCTTCTTCCACGAGGCTGTTCCAGCTGTGGCATCCTTCACACTTGCCGGACCATTTAGGGAAGCAGCTACCGCAGGCTTGACAAACATAGTGGGTGGGTGATTTTGCCATTATGCTACGTGCTGAAGATCGGTTTCAAGGTGAATAGGGCCAGTGGCGCTGCCATGGATGAATTGCTGGACGTAAGGATTGTCGCAGGTATCAATTTCATCCGCAGGGCCACACCAAAGGATTTTGCCATCATAAAGCATAGCAATGCGATCCCCAACGGCTCGGGCGCTTTTCATGTCATGGGTGATGGTAAGGGCGGTGGCGCCTAGCTCGTTAACGCATCCTCTAATGAGGTCATTAATGACACTACTAAAAATAGGATCGAGGCCTGCGGTGGGTTCATCAAAAAACAAGACATGAGGTTGAGTGGCGATTGCGCGCGCTAAAGCGACCCGGCGTTGCATCCCTCCTGAAATTTCAGCAGGAGAGAGATTGGCGACACTTTCGTTCAAGCCCACAGACGCCAGCTTTTGAAGAGCAATAAGCTTTGCCTCCTTGCGGTTCATGTGTTGGGCATAAATAAGGCGAAAGGCCACATTTTCCCACACAGTGAGGCTATCAAAGAGCGCGGAACCTTGAAAAAGAACACCAATGTCTTGGAGGCGTTGTTCTTGTTGGGTTGAAGATTCCTTTAGGATTTCTTGCCCATCCATTTGGATACTTCCCTTATCTGCGTGGAGCAGTCCTAAAAGGCATTTGAGAAGGACAGACTTTCCTGTGCCGGAGCCTCCAATAATCACCATCGATTCTCCGGGGAAAATCTCTAAATTAACGCCTTGGAGCACATGTTTTTGTCCAAAGCTTTTGTGGAGATGTTTGAGGGAAAATTTTGGAGTCATGGCTACCCTTGCTCAAACAAAAGAGATGTTAAAAGGTAATTGGTAATAAGAATAAGAATTGAAGAGGAGACAACCGCATAAGTTGTAGCTTTTCCGACCCCTTGAGCGCCACCTTTAGAATTAAAGCCGTGATAACAGCCCATTAGCGCAATAATAAAACCAAAGAAAGCCGCCTTGATAAGGCCAGAGGTCACGTCTTGGATTTCCATAAAATCAAAAGTTTGTTGCAAATATAAGGCGGGGTTAAAGCCGAGGCGATAGACACTCACAAGATAGCCTCCAAAAACACCAATACTATCGGCGACGAGGACGAGGAGGGGAAGCATGGTGACGCCTGCTAGAAGGCGTGGCGCGATTAAATATTTTTGCGGGTTGGTTGAAAGCGTGGTCAGCGCATCAATCTGCTCTGTAACCCGCATGGTGCCAATTTCAGCGGCCATGGCAGCTCCAATGCGCCCCGAAACCATAAGGCCGGCAAGGACGGGACCTAATTCGCGCGTCATAGAGAGGACCACCACATTTGCAATGACATTTTCTGCATTAAAACGAGAAAACCCTGTGTAGCTTTGGAGAGCCAAGACCATCCCCGTAAAGAGAGCGGTGAGTCCCACCACAGGCAAGGACAAATAACCAATTTCCCACACCTGGCGAAGGATTTGATGAAGGTAATAGGGAGGACGGAAGCCTTGAGACAGGGCTTGGAACAAGAAAAGAGTGACACGCCCTGTGGAGGCAAGGAAGTCTAAAAAGACACGGCCAATGTTTGCGAGAAGGGTCGTCACAGTTTTCTTTCTTTTTATCCTGTTTTCTTCAGTTTTATCTCTGTCTGTCATCCCGAACTTGTTTCGGGATCTCGCTGACAAGGAGATGCTGAAACGAGTTCAGCATGACAATGGTTGTTCTGGATCCCCGCTTTCGCGGGGATGACAGTGGAATTTTGAAATTCATTTCTTAACCAAAAATTAAGCTTTTCAATTCTATCCTTTCACTCATCTGATAGCAAAAGAAAAAGAGGACCTTATTATGAATGCTACGCGTCAAGCCATTATTGCCATCTCACTGTCTTTATTTTTCCCTTCCCTCGGGTATGGGCAAGCAAATCCTTGCGCGGAAAACCTAGGAAGTATGGAGTGTCTTTCTCTTAAGAATCCTCAAAGTCTAGCTGGGGATTGTACGAGAGATGAAAGCAGCCGTTCGTGTGTGTGCGCGCAATCGTGTGGGGTTTCAACCCTGGCAACTCATAGGGAGGCTCTCACTCATCCAGGATATGCTTCATGTTACAAGACAGGTGTGATATCTCCTTTCAGTGGATGCCTTGGTCTTACAAAGGTTCCTCTTAACCTTCTTGGCGCTTGGGTCAGTGTGGGGGATGGTTTGCTGAGGTAGCGGGCTGTCTTGAGAGAAGACGTTAAATATCTCTTAATATTAACGCAGGAATTACAATCATTGCAATAGTGAGGAACCCAGATCTATTCTGGATTTTCGGTTTTGTGCGCCTAAGGACTTTCAAGCGATTTGATAGTCTCTCCGGCCAATCTTCATTTGTGATTACGATATTTTGTAGCTCTTTAAAAAATATCGTAACTTTTACGGAAGTAAGTAAGGAAAGTTCAGGAGCCCATTGTCATCTCCTGCTGTGGCGGAGATCCAGGAAATATATGGCTTCTCGCCTGCGCGCGAATGACATTTATGGAAAGTGAATGAAGAATTTCCAACCTAATTGATTATGTAATTATAGGATTTTATATTTACATAATATATAAATATTTTTATAAAGTCA
>CANGTV010000019.1 GCA_947457015.1 Alphaproteobacteria bacterium
CAATATTGTATAAAATTTTTTTATAAACTCATTAAGCTAAAACAGGAGGTTCTCATGAAAGCAGAAAATTTTACTAAGTATCTTTTTTTGAGTCTACTGCTTATCCAATCAAGCGCATCTTATGGGGCCTCTCATCATGATATTTCATCCTCTTCGCACGCACAAGAAAAACTAGCTTCCTCTATGGAACATAAAACCCACTTCCTAGAGGCGAACACTGACAATGCAGGAACAAAGGGAAAAGCCCTCACCTGTAATTGGGGTGATTGTTGATGACTCCTCCCGTCGCAAATATACGCCGTTTTAAAATCTCATCAACGGACAAATTTTAAGAGACTGTTAATTTTGTTGTCATCAACTAGGACGTGTCGACATTCATGGACATGAGGATAAATCGTTGTCGCACTGAGGAAAAATCCAAAAAAACTCCGTCATTGCGAGGAGGGGCCCGCCCCTCCTGGCAATGACGACCATGAAAAAGAAGCGACACATGGGCCACTACCACATTGTATTAAAAAACAAAAATAATTTTTTTATTCAAAGCAATAGAATCTGAGTTACTCAGATTCTATTGCTTTGATTGTCGACACGTCCTATGTTGGTGACAGAAAAAGGATAATAAACGATAATCCTGAATCCAAATTAGATCTCCCTCTTCCTCTCATTCAGTTCTCCCTCATCCTTCTGAACTTGCCACCTCACTCTCATAGACTTTACGATATTTTTTAAGGAGAGGTAAAATATCGTAAAAATAGATGTAAGTTGGCAGGAGATACTCAACTCACTTGAAGGGCTTAGTGGTGGTTTCCTTGTATATCATCCACATAGTTGATGATAAGCGTTGCGCAGTTAAAACAAAAACGTCAGGGGCTCCATTCTAAAATTTAAAAATTTCCCTCTCACCTTTGAATCTCACAGAATACAGACCCTCTCTTGCGCTAAGGGTGAGGTAAATAAAAATCGAACAAATCGGTTGTCCCGCATGCAAGATATGAGTATGCTAAAGAGTATAAAGTCGCCTCTTGGAGACATGACGTGGGTCGCGGGCCATAAAGAAAATGAGATTTTGCCCCGAAATTTTGTCATTCACCAAGAAGAATTTAACTAACAACGCAATTAGAAACCAATGACATATTCGATTTTGTCACCTATGACCAGAAGACAAAAAGTTGAGGAACGCGCGTCTATGACACCATCCATATCTTATCTCACGCCTCCTTTTGGTCTGTGTTTTTCCCGTTTGACTTGTCTTTTACATGAGGGCCTAGGGATTTAATCGAAGCGTCCACGGTATCATTGCCAAACACATCCTCTTTTGAGGATTAGTATGGAGTTGACCATGGGAACACGAATGTTAATCGACGCCGCTCATCCTGAAGAATCACGGGTAGCGATCTTAGACAACGACCGTCTTGAAGAATTTGATTTTGAGACAACCACAAAAAAACAGCTTAAGGGTAATATCTATCTTGCGAAGGTTATTCGCATCGAACCCTCTCTTCAAGCAGCTTTCGTAGAATTTGGCGGCAATCGCCATGGCTTTTTAGCTTTCAATGAAATCCATCCTGATTATTACCGCATCCCCGTAGAAGATCGGGAAGCTCTCATGCATCAGAGAGAAGAAGACACAGATCTTTCTTTTGACGACACATCAGAAGAGTCCTCCTCTCAGACTGAGGTCGAAACCTTAGGTGGGGAAGACATTGAAGAAATAGACGCTCGCCCTCAGCGCCCACGCCCCTCACGGCAATATAAAATCCAGGAAGTGGTTGCGCGAAGGCAAATTATGCTGGTCCAAGTTGTGAAGGAAGAACGAGGCGGAAAGGGAGCAGCCCTTACAACATACCTTTCCCTTGCGGGGCGCTATTGCGTTCTCATGCCTAACGCCGCTAAGGGAGGAGGCATCTCTCGGAAAATTACCAATGCCGCAGACCGCAAACGTTTGCGCGAGATCATTGGATCGATCAACTTACCTGACACCATGTCTCTTATTGTCCGAACCGCAGGCATGGCCCGCAATAAAGTCGAAATAAAAAGAGATAGCGACTATCTGATGCGCCTTTGGAATGATATTCGGGAAAAAACCCTCCATTCCGTTGCTCCTTCTCTTATTTATGAGGAGAGCGACCTGATCAAGCGCGCCATCCGGGATTACTATACCCGTGATATTTTAGAGATTTGGATTGAAGGCAACGACGGATACAAGGAAGCAAAAGAGTTTATCCGCAAGCTTATGCCAAGCCACCTCAAAAAAGTAAAGCAATATAAGGATGAAAAGATCCCCCTTTTCCATCGCCATGGAGTTGAACGGCAGATTGATGCCATGCATAACCCTATCGTTCAGCTAAGGTCGGGAGGATATATCGTTTTTGGCACAACGGAAGCCCTTGTTGCCATTGACGTTAACTCAGGCAAGGCCACACGCGAACGCCACATCGAAGAAACTGCTTTTAAGACGAATCTAGAAGCTGCTGAGGAAATTGCACGTCAATTACGTCTTCGAGATCTCGCAGGTCTCGTTGTCATTGACTTTATTGACATGGAAGCTTCTCACAATGTGGAAACCATTGAGCGACGTCTCAAAGATTCCATGCGTCATGATCGAGCCCGTGTTCAAGTAGGGCGCATTAGCCCCTTTGGGCTTTTGGAGCTTTCTCGTCAACGTCTGCGCCCAAATATCATTGAATCGACGAGCCTCCCCTGTCAGGCCTGTCGAGGAAGCGGCATGGTTCGCTCTGTGGAATCTTCCTCTCTCCATCTTCTCCGCGCCATAGAGGAAGAGGCGATTCAACAAAAATCCTCTGAAATTACCGTCTACGTTCCAACACCTATCGCCTTCTATCTCTTAAATCACAAAAGAGCTACCCTTCAAGAGATTGAAACGCGATGGAATGTGACTTTGTCTGTGTGCCAAGACGATACACTGATTCCTCCAGACTACCGCCTGGAAAAAGTGCGTCGGCCTCAAGCAACTCCCTCCCTTTCTTCTTCCGAGGAAGAAAAAGAAGCTTATGAGACTAAACCACAACGCCCTTCTGAGCCAAATCGCCCTGAGAATCAGCGTGAAAATCGACGGCCTCAAAAACGGCGCTTTCCTGAAAAGCAAAAAGCTCGTCCTTCTACCCTCCCTCCTACAGAAGGAACGCAGCCTCACAGCGATGCCTCTTTAGAAACTTCTTCTGAAGCAGGGGTTGTGCGAAGTAACCCGCCTCGGCGGCGCTTTCGTAAATTTGATCGTAGGTCTCCTCGAGAGAGAACTCCTCATCAAGAAGGAGAGAGGGCCACCCCTTCTCCTGTGGAAACGTCGGCACCTTCTTCTAACCCACCAGCTACTCCAATGCCAAGTATGAGTCCCCAGGAACTCACCCAAAAAAACGACAACAAAAAGGGAGAGGAAAAAGCGTCTTCCCCTCCCTCTGAGAAAAAGAAAACCTCTTCTCGCAAAGGATGGTGGCAACGGCTGTTGGAGTAAACTCGTTTTCGGAATTCCACCACTTTGTCAATCCTTGACTTCGCGCACTAGTGTCCGGGGAAAAAGTGAGATTGTGCTGAGAAAGAAAGAGAGTATACGCTATTAAGGGGTACAAGTTGTCAGAGACTTAAAAATGGGAAAAAGTCTGGGTTGCTTCGAAGCATAGCTTCTCGCAATGACGAATATGAGGTATAGCCTTGCTCCCCGTCGTCATTGCGAGGAGGGGCGGGAGCCCGACGAAGCAACCCAGAAAAGCCACATACACTTTTTTTGGCCTTTTTATTTTCCCCGGACACCAGTGCGCAAAAGCAGGGGATGACAATGGAAAAATTGCAACAAAAATCCATATTTTGAAGTTGATTCGGTATAGCTCCTGCCAGTTTCTGTTTATTTTTACGATATTGTATTTCTCTTTAAAAAATATCGCATTCTTTGAGAGAGAGAGAGAGAGAGAGAGAGAGCGCAATTTCAAGAGGGTAGCAGTGGTGGGTTTAACGAAAATACGAGTTTCCATTCACTATAGGGATATGTTCTCAAGTATGCTTCTACTCTCTTATCAAAACCATAGTTGATGACCGTTTTTATACTTAACAAAAGGCACAAAAAAAGAATTTTACATTTACCATCATAAGTAATTTTTTCATAAAAGTAAAAATTTTTTTCTAAATGGCCAATTAAAAAATTTCCTATCAAGGACACATTTGTGTATTATGATAAATGTAAAATCCTTGTTTTGTGCCTACACCACACTCGATAAGCCTCTGCCAAATTCGTTTAAAGGTCTTCATCTTTTTTTAACTTTCAACACTTATACTAAAGCACTATCGAATTAGTATATATATGAAGGGGACCCTTCTCTTGTCATCCCCGACATAGAAACTCTTGATTTTCGGAGAAAATCTTAGAGTTTCTTGATCGGGGATCTTCTAGACACATCATAAGGGTTGAAATAAGATCCCCGAGCTAGAAGTTCTAGGATTTTCCTTGCAAATCAAGAACTTCTAGCTCGGGGATGACAAACTGGGGGATAATTTTGCAGTTTCCTCACATGTTTTTTAGAACAAGAAAGTAAAAACTTATCTTCCTACTTTCCTTGTCGTATCAACTTTTTAATGACAGCTTTTGATGAAACTGAGATGGATTAAGCACT
Organism: Alphaproteobacteria bacterium; assembly: GCA_947457015.1. Lineage (GTDB taxonomy): Bacteria > Pseudomonadota > Alphaproteobacteria > UBA9655 > UBA9655 > UBA9655. The sequence continues at coordinate 4,623 of CANGTV010000019.1, forward strand.
ATGAACAAAATATTACCCCTCCTTACAGGCCTTTTAATTCTTAACCTAGGTGAGCTTAATTCACCAGCTGCTGCTTCATCTTGTTCTAGTTCTGGAAGTCAGGCTCCAGAGGAAGGGTGTGCTAATACTGACGGCCTTCTTCCGACACTGATGAACGATCTTAATGGCTGTGCAGGGGATTGCCCAGGAGGATTATTCTAAATTCTTCTCTAATCTGCGTTTTAACTCATCCTCTTTCACTCATTCGTTTCTCATCTCTCTTATTTCTCATTCGCCTCTCTCTCATCCTCCTGAGCCTGCCTCCGCATTCCCGTGCAGAGGACGATATTTTTTCAAAAAGATATAAAATATCGTAAAAATAAATGGAAACTGGTAGGCAAGAGTGTCAATGAAGTTGAGGTGTTGGTCTCAGTGCCCGACGTTTTTTAGCTTGCTGCCCTTTTCTTGTCATCCTGGGGCTAATAAGCGCTTAATTTGCACAGCAAATTTTTAGCACTTATTAACCCCAGGATCTTCTCTCAACAGTTGGGGGCTCAACCAAGATCCCTCTCCGTGAAGACGGGGATCTAGGAATGCTAATGTTTTTCTTTGAAAAACAAAGTATTGCTAGATCGGGGATAACAAGGAGGGCAGATACGATAGAAAATTTGTCATGGAGTAAGGGTGTTTAACTCGTTCTCTCCTGCTCAACCACATAGTTGATGACAACGTAGCAGAATATTTTCTTATCCAAAACTGAGGTTCTCTAGGAAAATATCGCACTCCTTACTTCGCCCAAAAGGTATGAATACTGGGAATACCCGTGGGCCCTAAGGGAGGGTGGTCAATTTTATTCCAATAGGCGACACAATCTTTGGTTGGATGACCAAGGGGGATAACGTAGTGGCCCCAGAGCAGCACCCGATCAATGGCTTTCACAGATGAAACCAGATCTTCTCGCGTTCTTGCATTTGTCAGGGTGTTGCAAAGGGTATCCACCACAGGGCTTTTTACGCCAGGATAATTTCGGGTTCCAGGCTCATCCGCTGCTTTTGAACTCCAATAAAATAATTGTTCATTTCCTGGACACATGGTGTGGCCCCAAAAATGCATGATCATATCAAAATTCATATTGGTGCGAAGATTTTCATATTGGGCCGCATCAACCGTTCGTACTGTAACCTCAATTCCCAGTTGCTTCAAATTTCGCGCAAATGCCAGGGCCGTTTTTTCGCTCTCTGGGACATTCAAGATAATTTCAAAGGCAAAAGGCCGTCCTGTTTTCGCATTCACAAGTTTTCCGCCTTTATTAATCCACCCGGCTTCTTTCAGAAGCTCTCGGGCAACTTTTAAGTTATCCCGGCTTCCCTTTTCAAAGGTCGGAAGCGTGTAAGGTTTTTCAAATACTTCTTTGGGAAGCTGCGCACGGAATGGCTCGAGCAATGCCAATTCTTGACCTTCCGGCAGTCCTTTAGCCGCTAACTCTGTATTATCAAAAAAACTGGTTGTGCGCGTAAAGGCGCCATAAAAAAGGTTTTTATTTAACCAATCATAATCAAAAGCATAAGCAAGCGCCCGACGCACGCGCGGATCTTGGAACATATCTCTCCGCGTATTAAAAACAAAGGCCCGCATCCCAACCTGATGTTGGTGAGAAATTTCAACACATTTTACAAGACCGCTTTGAACCGCAGGAAAGTTATAATTTTGAGCCCATTTGCTTGGATCTGCTTCTTCTCGTGTATAAGAATTCCCTGCCTTAAAGGCTTCAAAAGCAACGGTTGCATTCTTATAAAAATCAAAACGCAGAGTGCCAAAATTAAAATAACCTTTGTTAACCGCAAGATCTGCTCCCCAGTAATTAGGATCCCTTTCATAGATAATCGAGCGGCCTGGCTCAACCTTGGCAATCTTATAAGGCCCACTCGTCAAAAGAGGAGTCAGCCCTGTTTTCTCAAAATCTTTTCCTTTTAAGTCGTGTTCCGCTAAAAGCGCCATCCCTCCCATCATGAGAGGCATTTCAGCATCATATTTTCCATCGACCTTCTTAAAGGTAAATTTGATCGTCCGTTCATTAATAACGTCAACTTTTTCGACTTTTTTGTAACTCATTTTTTGATTTGGGGTCCCGTTTGTCGATAAAGTATGGAAGGAAAAAGCGACATCCTTTGCCGTAATGGGCACACCGTCCTGCCAGCGCGCTTTCGGGTTAATTGTAAAAACAACCCAAGAGCGGTCAGGCGCAACTTCAACGCTATCTGCCACAAGGCCATACTGGCTAAAGGGCTCATCGGGAGAACGCTTCATCAAACTTTCAAAGAGAATATCCCGAATTCCTGCAGGCGCCGTACCTTTAAGGAGGAATGGATTGAGCGTATCGAATGTCCCAACAACAGCGAGTTTAAACTCTCCGCCTTTGGGAGCATTGGGATTCGCCACATCAAAATGAGTAAATGAGGAGGGATGTTTAAGAGATCCGTGCATGGCAATGCCATGCTGTTTATCGGCTTTCAGAGATAAGGAGAGGGTAGACAGAAAGATACATACTAAGAAGAGATATTTTTTCATACGATCACTCATCCTACTTTGTCAGCCCCGCGAATGTGGGAACCAGTTATTGGTAAGCTTTTCTCTGGCTCCCCATTTGCTTGAATGACACAGGAACACCAGAGAAAAGAACTACCTAATCTATCTCATCAACAGGGCCAATAACAACAAAGTCAGAATGTTAATTTTTTTATCATTAATTTTACATCACAAGCAGAATAATCTCCAAAAAGACCTGTATTAATCTTAATATAAATTTTTTATAACTCATGCTGTAAAGTAAAACATCCACCTACATTGCTAGTCTACCCCTCTTTCACTTTCTCCTCTTACCTCGCCAAAACGGCCAACAATAACAAGGCCACAATGTTAATGATCTTAATCATTGGGTTCACAGCAGGGCCCGCCGTATCCTTATAAGGATCTCCCACCGTATCTCCTGTGACGGCAGCCTTATGAGCTTCTGAGCCCTTGCCGCCATGAAACCCGTCTTCGATGTACTTCTTAGCATTATCCCATGCGCCTCCTCCAGAGGTCATGGAAATGGCAACAAAGAGACCTGTAATGATGGTCCCAAGTAACATGGCTCCTAAGGTCGTGAAAGCTGCTGCTTGACCTGCGACTGCAGCAATCACAAAATAAACCACAAGAGGCGCTAGAACAGGTAATAAGGACGGGACGATCATTTCTCGGATCGCAGCTTTCGTCAAAATATCCACAGCCTTGCTGTACTCAGGCTTAGCCGTTCCTTCCATGATGCCTTTAATTTCACGGAATTGACGACGCACCTCAATCACAACTTCAGCCCCAGCACGCCCTACAGCCATCATCCCTAAGGCTCCAAAAAGATAAGGCAAAAGACCTCCAACAAAAAGCCCAACAACCACGTAAGGATTTTGAAGATTAAATTGGATATCTAAATGAGGGAAAAAGGTTCCTAAATCCTCTGTGTATGCTGCAAACAGAACAAGCGCTGCAAGCCCTGCTGACCCAATGGCATAGCCCTTTGTCACAGCTTTTGTGGTATTGCCCACCGCATCCAACGCATCTGTTGTTTTCCGCACGGAATCTGGCAAATCCGCCATTTCAGCAATGCCACCGGCGTTGTCTGTCACGGGCCCATAGGCATCAAGAGCAATGATCATTCCGGCTAAAGCCAACATAGTTGTCGCCGCAATTCCAATTCCGAAAAGACCTGCATTCATGAAAGACGCAAGAATACCGCCACAAATCACCAAAACAGGAAGTGCCGTTGACTCCATAGAAATAGCAAGCCCTTGAATGATGTTGGTGGCATGACCCGTGACTGAGGCTTTCGCCACACTTTGAACAGGACGATAGTGGGTGGAAGTATAATACTCCGTAATCCAAACAAGGAGACCCGTTACAACAAGACCCGTTAAGGCGCTATACAAAAGGTTCATTCCCGTAAAGGTTTTCCCTTCAACCACCATGGGTTGATCGAGCCCCACAAGGTTAATCGTGACCCACACAATAAGGCCGGCGGATACAACAGAGGATGCAATCAATCCTTTATAAAGGGCCGCCATAATATTCTGGCTTTTGCCCAAGCGAACAAAAAAGGTTCCTATGACAGATCCCACGATGCATACCCCGCCAATAACAAGGGGATAAACCATCATAATTTCTTGAGCAGCGCCTGTGAAGAAAAGAGCAGCCAATTGCATGGTGGCCACAATCGTCACCACGTAAGTTTCAAAGAGGTCAGCCGCCATCCCTGCGCAGTCCCCAACGTTATCTCCCACATTGTCCGCAATCACGGCTGCATTTCGGGGATCATCTTCTGGAATTCCGGCTTCTATTTTTCCGACGAGATCCGCCCCTACATCGGCTCCTTTTGTGAAAATTCCTCCTCCAAGACGCGCAAAAATAGAAATAAGAGACGCCCCAAAGCTTAAAGAAAGCAGAGCTTCCATAATATGACGGGTGGTTTCTCCTCCTTGACGAAGGTACATATAATAAAGGGCCACCCCTAAAAGACCGAGGCCTACCACAAGCATTCCCGTAATTGCCCCTGATTTGAAAGCAATATCAAGAGCTGGTGCCAGACCTTGGCGCGCCGCCTCTGCTGTCCGAACGTTCGCTCTAACCGACACATTCATCCCAATGTATCCCGCAATCCCTGATAAAAAGGCACCTGCTACGAACCCTATCGCTGCATGTTTTCCTAAAACCCATCCCAAGAAAACAGCCACAACAACACCCACTATTCCAATCGCGGTGTATTGACGATTCAAATAGGCATTCGCCCCTTCTTGAATAGCCGCTGCAATTTCTTGCATCTTTGGGTTTCCTGGTGAGCAGGAAAAGACTTTGCGCCCCGCATAAACCCCATAAAGAAGCGCAAGAAGGGTTGAAGCGAGGATATACAGGTATATTGTTGACATTTTTTATCCTTTTGTTGATCTCACATATGGGAAACATGCCAGAAACTTTACAGATGAGCAATGGGGTTTATTATAAGGAAGCACCATCCAAGTGTTTCTTAACAACCTGATAAGCTTCATTAACCGCTTTAAAGCGCTCTTCTGCTCTTTTATCGCCCGCATGAAGATCTGGATGGGACTTTTTAACAAGTTTTTTATACTGTTTTCTCAGTATCTCAAGCGTCAAAGGAAAAACCAACTCTAAGGTTGAAAGCGCTTTTTGAACCTCTTGAGGCAAAGCCGTAGGAGGAGCCATTCCTTTTAAAAAAGGATCCAATCCATCAAGACACTGAACTTTCTCCAAAAGAGTACGCCATGACCCAACGGGCCAGGAAGGGCGATTCCATGTCACATCTGACACACGACTCGCTTCAATTTCTTGGGCGCTCATCCCTCGATAAAAATCCCACGCTTTATTATATTCCCGCACATGATCTAAACAAAACAAATAATAATCCCTTAGATGCAGAGAATTTTTAGGAGCTCGAAACTCACCCTTTGCCTCACACCCCTCCTGCTCGCACCGCTGAACATGCGGAAGAGTTGTAAAGTCAAAGTTTAAAGGAATGGTCCGTGCTTTTTTCATATTCTATATATTGAAAGGAATCCCAAAAAAATCAAGGGGTGGAACGCTCCTCCTATACCAACTCGCCTATGTGTTCTGGAGAAGGCGGTTCAGGGGTTTTAAGAAGAGCTTGAAAAGCCTCCGAAACTGACCGAACAAACGTGAAACAATTCTTATCTTCAGGTTTCGCAAAGTGCTGTTCAAAAATATTTTTTATGAGCGATTCTAAAGGATCCCAGTACTGATTTACATTGATAAAAATGATAGGCTTCTCATGAAGTTTTAGTTGTCCCCACGTAATAAGCTCAAAGGTTTCGTCAAGGGTTCCAAAGCCTCCAGGCAATACAAAAAAAGCATCTGAGTGCTCAAACATCAGTCGCTTACGCGTATGCATTGTATCCACCATATGCATCTCTGTAATCGCCCAATTGGGTTCTTCGTATTCTCTTAAATGATGAGGCATAAATCCAATCACTCGTCCTCCATGGGCCATTGTTGCATCAGCGGTCTTCCCCATCAAGCCTTGAGCCCCGCCTCCATAAACCATGGTTATCTGATGCTGAGCGAGGGCCTCCCCTAATTCCAAAGCGGCTTTTTCATAAACACCCTCGACATGCATGGCAGAGCTGCAAAAAACACCGACCGATCGAATTTCTATCATGTTGTGTTGTCCTTTTGAAAATTGGTAGCTAATGTGACGCAAAACCGGTATAAATGCCATAGATTTTTCACAAAGAGAGGTATCATGGAAACCGTTCTTGCCCCTATTCATCGTGCTGGATGGCCTTTTATTGCTCTTTTTGCCGTCATCACCTTAATCTTATTTACTTTCTCTGGGATCTGGGGGCTTTTGGCGCTTCTCATGACAGGATGGTGTGTTTATTTCTTCCGACATCCTCACAGAGTGACTCCCCTTGGTGACGGACTTGTGATAAGCCCTGCGGATGGAACAATCACAAAGATTGAAAAGGCCCGCCCTCCCAAAGAGTTAGCCTGGACAAAACAACCCTTAACTCGCATTAGTATTTTCTTGAATGTCTTTGATGTGCACGTCAATCGCATCCCTGTAGATGGCATCATCACTAAAATAGCCTATCACCCGGGGAAATTTTTCAATGCATCCTTAGATAAAGCGAGCGACTTTAATGAAAGGAATTCTCTTATCATTAAAACGCCTAGTGGCCACGAGATTCTCGTTGTTCAAATTGCAGGCCTTATTGCACGGCGTATTTTATGTGGCGCTCGCCAAGACCAGCCCGTCAAATCAGGAGAAACATTTGGAATCATTCGTTTTGGAAGCCGCGTTGATCTTTATTTGCCCGAAGGCGTGGCCCCTCAAGTTGTAGAAGGGCAATATATGCTAGGGGGGGAAACTATTTTAGCTGATCTTCTTTCACAGGCTCCCCAACGCTCAGGAGAAACCCGCCCATGACACACCCTCCCTTAAAAGCTCCACGCCTTACACGTGTCATTCCAAATGCGATAACTGTCACGGCCCTCTGTACAGGGTTAAGCGCCATTCGCTTTGCGCTCAGTGAGCGATGGGAAATCGCCGTCGGCCTTATTCTTCTTGCTGCCATCCTTGATGCGCTAGACGGACGTATTGCTCGTTTTTTAAGAGTCGATAGTCCTTTTGGAGCAGAACTTGACTCTCTCTCTGATTTTATCAGTTTTGGGGTAGCGCCTGCTGTTTTGCTCTACCTTTATAGCCTGCACCTTTGGAAAGGAACGGGGTGGGCCCTGACTCTTTTCTTTTCCACCTGTATGGCCTTAAGACTCGCGCGCTTTAATACAAGTATGGACGTCCCAAAGCCGGAATGGGCCAGCAGATTTTCTATAGGCGTCCCTGCTCCTGCTGGAGCATTCTTAGGTCTTTCTCCTCTCATCTTTAGTTTTGCTCTTGAAACAAACTTTCAAGACTTCCCCCTCCTTTTTGCTTTTAGCCTTATCTTGACGGGTCTCCTCATGATCAGCCGCATTCCCACATATGTCTTAAAAAATGTGAGGGTTCCCCATCATTTTGTGCGCCCTCTTTTGATGATGGTTGCTATTGTTATGGCAGCTCTTTTCAGTGCTCCATGGTGGACCCTAAGTTTGGGAGCCTTCTTATATCTTTTTTCTATTCCCCTAAGCTTGATGTCTTACAAAAGAAAAAAAGAACCTATAAAAAAATAACCTTCTGAAAGGAAAGACACTTCTGAAAAAAGTCTTATAAAAACAGGAACACTCGCAACACTCCTGTCTCCTCTCTTTTTTTCAATTTCAGCAACGACACAAGAGGCAAAGCCGTCCATAGACGCGGTGACTCAGTTTCTATGTAGTGTTTAATCTCGGAGTGTGCGGGCATAAGATAAAATCTATCCTCAGACCTCTTGTCAGAAAAATCTCCACACCCCTTCTCGAGACGAGTCTATTCCCCGCACAGGGAAACACTATATTTTTTCTATTCTTAATGAATTTTTAATATCTAAGATATATTATAAATACAAATATAAAACGAATTTTGAGGCGCCAAAAATGAATAGAATGAAATATGTCCACCTCTTTGCACTCCTTTCTATTTTTGCTTTCTCTTCTCCAGGGCAAAGTGCCTGTGTAGTAAAAGACCCATGCCATAAAACTTTAGATACGGCATGTCGAGACCACTTAGGTGCTGGTTTTGTTGGTGACCACACAAAGTCTTGTCCTGAAGATGATCAGACGGGAGAATGCGACGGAACTTGTAAGTATACCGGCGGTGACCGTCCAATAGGCTGGTTCCCGGATGAGGCACGAGGCTCCCTTCCCAGGTAACCCTATAGAGTCGGGAGTGTTTCTAAACCTCGACGTGAGCTTTTCGCTCTAATAAAAAAAGCCCCCTTTCGGGGGCTTTTCTGTAAGCGCTTATCGTCTGTCACCCATCAGGCGCAACAGGCTGAGAAAGATGTTGATAAAGTCTAGATAGAGGCGTAACGCGCCAAAAATAGCTCTTTTACCAGCAGTTTCAGCGGAACTTCCTTCCGTGTACCCTTCCTTAATGGATTGCGTATCATAAGCCGTAAGACCGGTGAAGATAATGACTCCTCCAACAGAGACCAGGAATTGCAACATGCTGCTGGCCCAGAAAAGGTTCACAACAGAGGCAATAACAAGTCCAATAAGACCCATGAATAAGAAAGATCCCATAGCGGTTAAGTCTCTTCGGGTCGTATATCCATAAAGGCTCATGGCTGCGAACATTCCTGCTGTAATAAAGAATACCCGTGCGATGCTTTCATAAGTGTAGGCTACAAAAATCACAGAGAATGCCACACCATTAAGAGCTGCATAAAGCCAAAAGAGGGCTTGAGCCGTTGTGTACTTTATTGAGTTAATCTTAAAGCTTAAGAAAAACACGAGGGCGAGAGGTGCCAGAATAAAGAATAACATCATCGGCATAATAGCTTGTAGCAACGCTGGGGATGACACGACCAAGAGAGCCACACCTCCCGTTAATCCAAGACCCAAGGCCATATAGTTATAAACACTCAGCATGTAGGTGCGCAGCCCCTCACTATACGCAAGAGCGCTTCTTTCAGCACCTAGAATAGTTCTATTTTTAGAGCGATCATTCATAGAGAATCTCCTTTTCTATTTTCTTATATATAAAGCTTAATTTATTTTTAAGCAAGGCCTTGGCATTTAGTCTTCATTGCCGGGATTAATGAGGAACACTCCTGTGGATTTAAAATGCCGTACATTCCGAGTCATAATGTGGAGTCCATGGAATAAGGCCGTTGCTGCAATCAATCCATCGCATGCAGGAATTATTACCCCTTCTGCCTGAGAACGCGCCGTCAACTCTCCCCACATGAGGGCCGTATCATGATCAATTGGCAAAATACGATCTGCAAATTGGGTCTCCAACCCAGTCAACCAAGTTGCGAGGTCTTGTTTTTTTCGACTCTCTGGCAAAAGGGAAATACCTTTTACGACTTCTCCAATTGTAATAACACTCAGAAAAAGATCTTCATCTCTAAAAGGAGCAAGCGCCTTTTCTATGGTATGGCTGCGCCGTGGATCACGCAATTCTGCCAGGATGCAGGTGTCAAGCAAGAGCCTCATAAGAGAATATCTCTTCCCACACTTTCATCACGCGCGAGATCCATCTCTTCAAAAGACGGGCCTTCTCGGAGATAATCTTTAAAAAGAGGCCGTACACCCACAAGATGCTGGTATTCCCTTTCAGATAAGATAATAACGGCTTGATTGCGACGCTGCACTCTTTGTGGCCCCTCTGTAAGAGCCAAGGTCACAACCTCACTCAAGCGATTTTTTGCCTCAGCCAAATGCCAATTCATTATCTCCTCCTTTTCAAGATAGCTAGATAATCTAGATTATACACAAAAACCACTCTAAGTGCAAGGAAGGGGAGCTTGTTTGTCTAACGTGAGTTTTGGATAAGAAAATATTTCGCCACTTTGTCATTCCCTGCTGTGGCGGGGATCCAGAAAACAACTGGATTCCCGCCACAGCAGGGAATGACACTGAATGGTAACCCTGATAAGGTAACTTCAAATCCGATGAGTATAGTTTGAAAACAAAATGACTTTTCCGAAACTAGGACTTTGTTGGATTCTTGATCTCAGTTCTTTTAAATATCATAAAAATCCAAGGTTTCTCTGCATCCCCGCTTTCGCGGGGACGACAAGAAGGAAATAGCAGTAACATCCATATTTTCAACTTGAATGGGTATGTTCTCTACTTCTTAAACCGAAAAAAGGTATAGGACAGGGTGATGGTATCCACATCATCCAAGGTGGGATCCTTAGCGATGTCAGGGTCAATAAAAAACTGCACCGGAAAGTCTGTTTCTTGACTTCCCTCTAAGTGTTGTTCCAAAAAGCAAAAGCATTCCACTTTATTAAAATAAATCCCGGCCTTATGGGGCGTAACATTATAGATTGCCATGCCAGCCGTATGGGAAGGGGATAAATTTTTCCCATGATAAAAAGCAAGGCCCACCTCCCCTGCTTTGACTTTAATTTCTTTTTGGAGGGGTTTGAAATCCCACGGTAAATCCGAATGGGTATCCGCATTAAAGCGAACCGTTATTACACGATCTTCAATACGGTCTGGCCTTGATTTGGCGACCTGCGTCGTTCCTCCGTGGCCTGTTTTTTCACAAAACATCCTATAGAGCGGAACTGCCGCAAAGGTTAACGCGAACATTCCAAAAACGATGCCGCCCAGAATAATAAGAGAAGAAGACGGGCGACTCACTTCATATACGCAAGCGCCGCCCCATAAAACAAAAGAGCAATCCCCAACAAAATCAAAAAAAGGACTTTGTTTTTTGAACCTTTTAAAGGTTCTTGATGAGGAGAGTAGGAAGACTGGGGCGCCTTGGCCCCATTTCCTCGGGAATATCGGTGTAAAGGCATGAGCATGCTGCGGCCCTCCCTTCTATCGATTAGACTGCCGCCTTAAAAATGCAGGAATTTCTATGGATTCCTCTTCCCCACTGTCCTCACTCAGAGGCTGCACAGTCGGTTGGGGACGAGGTTTTCTAAACGGCTCTGCTGCCCCTCGAGATCCCTGATTTGTTCGACCCATAAGACGATCAAAGAAACTTAAAGGACGAGTCTCTTCCTTTGGTGGAGGAGAATAATGATAGGGGTCAGAAGAAGGCCTTTCGGCGGGATAAGCAGGAGAAGGAGTGTTTTCCATAAATCTTATGTTGGTTTCTTCACCTTCTCTTTCAAAACTCACCATATCCTGTTGAAATTCCTCTTGAGGCTCAACAGGCACATTCTCTTGTATATTAACAGCCGCTTGGAGTTCCGCTTCCATCTGCGCAATACGATTTTTATTAATAACATGGGCTACATGCGCATCAATCCCTGTGGCCACACAAGACACACGAATTTTTCCTTGAAGACCTTCATCAAAGGTTGAGCCAAAAATGATGTGGGCGTCAGGATCTACTTCTTCACGAATACGATTGGCTGCCTCATCCACCTCATAAAGGGTCATATCCAAGCCCCCGGTAATATTGATAAGGACAGCTTTCGCCCCTTGCATAGACACATCATCTAAAAGAGGGCTTGAAATGGCAGCTTCAGCAGCTTCAATCGCCCGGCCTTCGCCTTGTGCCTCACCTGTTCCCATCATGGCCTTACCCATCATGTTCCCCATAACAGCGCGCACATCCGCAAAATCGAGATTGATAAGCCCCGGTTTCATCATGAGATCTGTAATACTGCGCACGCCTGAATACAGAACATCATCAGCCATTTTAAAGGCATCTGCAAAGGTCGTTTTTTCATTAGCGACCCGAAAGAGGTTTTGGTTAGGGATAATAATAAGGGTGTCTACATATTGCTGTAATTCTTCAATGCCACTTTCCGCTGTCCGCATGCGATTCGCCCCTTCAAAATGAAAGGGCTTTGTGACAACGCCAATGGTCAAAATTCCTTTTTCTCGCGCGGCTTTAGCAATCACAGGAGCCGCCCCTGTTCCTGTTCCGCCTCCCATTCCTGCTGTCACAAAGAGCATATTGCTGCCCTCAATATGTGCTAAAACATCTTCAATGCTTTCCTCGGCTGAGGCCTTTCCCACCTCAGGATGAGATCCTGCCCCAAGGCCTTGCGTTGCTTGAAAACCCAGCTGAATTTTTGCTTCTGCAAGAGATAGGGTGATCGCTTGTGCATCTGTATTAGAGGCAATAAACTTAACGCCTTGTAAGTCTCCTCGAATCATATTGTTAACGGCATTGCCGCCAGCGCCGCCCACCCCAATAACAGTAATGCGGGGTTTTAGTTCTTTTTGCTCGCCTTGTTGGAACAGGGGTGTAGTCATGTTTAAATCTCCATTATTCATTCTATTTCATATTAATTACACAAACCGTTTTAAAAAACCATCATGAAATTTCCTTTTCCAAGAATGACATAAAACGAGGGGCGTCACCAAATCTGCTTTAAAAAAGATCCCATCTTCGCTAAAATACGCCGAGAAGACGTCTGAGGAAATGCAGACAAATAGGCAAGGTATTCCGCCTGTCCATAGGACAAAAGTCCCACACACGTGGAAAAAGAAGGGTCTTGTGAAAATTCAGATGAGACAAGGGAAAGCGGCCGCCCGAGACGTATACTTTTTCCTAAAACCATGGACGCAACTTCGCGAACACCCGCGAGCTGACTCGCCCCTCCTGTCAACACAACGCGGCGCCCTATGGAAGGATCAACCCCTATTTTTAAAAGGCGATCCCTTACATACTCAAAGGTTTCTTCGATGCGTGGTTTAATAATAGACACAAGGGCTGACCGCGGCATTTGATTTGTACCCTCCCCTCTTCCTTCACCTACTAAGGGGACAACGATCATTTCTCGATCATCACTTACAGAGGCCATGGCACTTCCATAAAGAGTTTTAAGGCGCTCCGCATGAGGAAGGGTTGTGGAAAAACAGCGGGCAATATCCATTGTCACATGAGCTCCTCCGACAGGGATACATTCCGTATGGCGCAACTGCCCTTCATAAAAAATTGCAAAAGAGGTTGTACTTCCCCCCATATCAATAAGAATGACACCAAGATCCCTTTCATCTTCCACAAGGCATGCTAAGCCAGAGGCATAAGGGGCAGCAACACTTCCCACAACTTCCAAATGACTTCGTGCAACACAGGTGCTCAAATTATAAAGAGAACTTGATTTACTTAAGAGCGTATGGACTGAAACGCGCAAGCGATCCCCATACATTCCCCGGGGATCTCTTATTCCCTTAGTCCCATCAAGAGCATACCCCGTGGGAATAGTATGGAGAACTTGAAAGTCCGACCCTTCCTTTGCTCCCTTAGCTTGGAAGAGAGCGCGACGAATATCCGCATCATCAATCGGATGGCCAGAAACATTCATTTCTACAGCGAAATTAACTGACTTAAGATGAATGCCATTAACGCTTACAATAACATCTCGAATGGTAACGCCTGCCATTTTTTCAGCAGTATGAACGGCATTCACAATAGACGTAATCACTGCTTCCATATCAATCACGATACCAGATTTAAGTCCACTCGAGATCTGATGGCCAAACCCTAAAATCTCAAACGAATTCCCTCCGCGCACTTGAGCAATAACACAACATACCTTGGACGACCCGACGTCCAAAGCCGCAACTACCCCTCCTCTCATACGTGAATGGTGACGTCTCCAATTTAGCATAAACATCCTTTTTTAACATTACTTTGAGAAAAGCTCACGCAGCTTTTCCATAGTTTTTCTGTTTTTCAACTGCCTCTGGCGTCAGGCGAAAAATTAGCTTTCCTGGCAACCGCATATCAATAGTCATGATTTCTTGCTTCATCAAATACGGATGCTTTGTAAGATCAAGAAGATAAGCTAGAGCCTGCTCAGATTCCTTTTCTGGTAGCTTAACATCCACCTTATCATCAAGCCTTATATCCCAACGCAGAGACCTCAAATGAGTTGCACCCGTCACCCTTTGTTTGAGCTCTGAAAATTTTTCAAGAAGTGCTAACAGCTCTCCAACATGCCGCGGGGCCTGTTCTCCCGTTACAACAAGCAAGTTCTTATATTTGTGAGGTTCTTTTGTTTCCATAAGCTCCCCGTCCCAATCCATCAGGTAGGTTTTTCCTTGATTTTGCCAAAGAGCAACGGGCTCTTTTTCTGAAATGCGAATAAAAAGTACGTTGGGGAGCTGTCTTTCAACCCGTGCTGCCTTAACCCACGAAATACTTTCAAGTTTTGTTTTTGCTTCGGGCAAATTAAGGGAAAAAAGAGGTTTACCATGCTCAAGCTCTAGAAGATTCAAAATTTGAGCCTTATCCGTCCGCATACGCCCTTCAACAATAACATCCTCAAGCTTAAAACCACACCGTGCCATAAGCCCCTGAATACTTTTTGATATTTCACCAACCAACACGGGAACATAAAAAAAGCTCCCCAGAGAAAGAGCAGAAATGCCCACAAGCCCACTCAACAGCAAAAGAGGTCGGTTCTTCTTGGAGGCGCGTTGAGCTTTATGTCGTTTTGAGGAAGTGCGCCGAACAGACTTCACCGCCTGCATGAGGCGTCCTCCACCATCCATTGAACGAGCTGGACATAATTCATTCCCTTATGAGCCACTGTTTCTGGGACAAGGGAGACGGGAGTGAATCCGGGCTGAGGGTTTGTTTCGAGATAATAGAGATGCCCCGGTTCCCCGTTCGTATCATCATAACGAAAATCTGATCGTGAAAGTCCACGGCATCCCAAAGCCTTATGCGCCTTTTCTCCCCATGAAAGAGCTTCAGCATAAACGTCCTTATGAACAGGCGCTGGCATTAAATGTTCCGCTTTTCCTTCCGTATATTTAGCTTCAAAATCAAGAAAACTATTAGGAGCCCGTGTTTCAATAGCCCCAACAGCTTTGTCGCCCATAACCGTTACATGAAGCTCACGCCCAGGAATATATCTCTCCACAAGAACTTCATCCTCAAAAGGCCAGTCTTGAAGGTTAGGAAGAGGGCTCGTCTCATCTAAAATAACATACACCCCCAGGCTTGATCCTTCCCCAATAGGCTTAATCACATAAGGAGGTTTCATTACACGCCCGGCGCATATATCCGCAAGCTTCGCTACCTGACCTTCTGGAACGCGAATCCCTTCAGCCTGACAAATTTTACGCGCGAGGACTTTGTTCATTGAAAGAGCAGATCCTAAAACACCTGAATGGGAATAAGGGATGTTCATCATTTCTAGAAGACCTTGAACACACCCATCCTCCCCCCATCTTCCGTGGAGAATGTTTAAAACCACATCTGGTTTGTGGGTTTCTAAATTGTGAACGAACTCTCGCATATCCCGCGTTACATCAATAGAGATGGCTTCATGCCCCAGCTCTTGAAGCGCGTTCATCACCCCTTGCCCGCTTGAGAGCGACACCTCACGCTCTACTGAAAAACCACCTAACAACACCGCAACTTTCTTTTTCATGCCGCTTTTTCTCCTATAGAAACACGCTTTTCATCACCAATTCTTTCAATCTCCCACCGCAAGTCTACCCCTGTTATGGAGCGTACCCGCTGCCTTACTTCTTCTCCCAAACTTTCCAAATCAGCAGCTGTTGCATCGCCTGTATTAATCATAAAATTACAGTGAAGCTCTGACATCATAGCGCCTCCCCTCGTGAGCCCCCGACATCCAGCTTTATCAATCAATTCCCACGCTTTGGCTTCCTCAGGGTTAGCGAATGTACTGCCTCCTGTACGAGATTTTACAGGCTGGGTGCGTTCTCTCTCTGCAAGAAAGGAGGAAATTTTTTCCTTAATTTCAGTTGTATCTCCCCGCTGTCCTTTGAGCTGAGCCCCAATAAAAATCCAGTCTTTTGGAAGGCTGCAGTGACGATAACTCAAGCCTAAATCTTGGGAAGTGAACCGATGAACCATCCCTTTGGGGTCCACGACAAGTGCGGACTGCAAAATTTGGGATATATCCGATCCATAAGCCCCTGCATTCATACGAAGAGCCCCTCCAATCGTTCCGGGAATTCCACATAAGAATTCGAATCCTGCAATCCCTTCCTCACAAGAAAAAGATGCAAGGTTCCGATCCAAAACGGCGGCCCCTACCTCAATTGTTGTGTCTTCCACATGAATATTCGTGAATCCATGACCCAAGCGGATCACAATCCCTTCAACACCCTCATCCCGCACCAAAAGATTAGAGCCCACTCCAATAACATGGAGAGGAAGCCCTTTGGGTTTGTTTTTCAAAAAAAAACACAAATCTTGCAGGTCTGCTGGCTTAAACGTAACTTGAGCTGCCCCCCCGACACGAAACCACGTGGTGGAGGCTAAAGGAACGTCAAAAAGATAGCGACCCCTTACCAGAGGAAGAAGCTTTTTGATTTTTTCGGTTTCTAACACCATTTTTTTCCTCACGCACACGTCCGCTCATAAATACGATTTAATTCCATTGGCAGAGCACGTGCAAGAGAAGAAATTGTCCCTGCCCCCACACAAACCACCATGTCCCCTGCTTGAGCAAGTTGCTGAATAAGCGGCGCTAAATTCTCAGGCTCATCACAATAATACACATCTCCCTTCATCGCCTCTACCAAAGTCCGATGATTAATTCCCTCTCGAGGCGCTTCTCGAGCCGCATAGACAGGCAGAACAATCGTAAGATCGGCTCCTTCACAGCATGTGGAAAAATCTTGAAAATGGTGGGCAAGGCGACTGTATCTATGGGGCTCGAGAACCGCAATAACACGTCCTCGAGAGGCTTCTTTTGCAGCCGATAGGGTAGCTCGAATTTCAACGGGATGATGGGCATAGTCATCTATGATTGTAATGCCCTCCCATTCTCCAACAAACGTAAACCGCCGTTGAACCCCTTCAAAGGACGCAAACGCTTTTTGAAGAACAGATCCTTCAACACCACACTCAAAAGCTGCAGCCGCAACCCCCAAGGCATTAAGAATATTGTGAAACCCATAAAGAGATAGAGAAATTTCAATCCGCAAATCCCCCCATGCTAAATCAAAGGCAGACCCTTTTGAAATGGGGCGAATATTTTCTGCACGTACATCTGCTTCTGGGTGGACCCCATAAGTTACGCATTTATGTGTTGCTCTAATCTTTTGCCATAAGGCGTAAACTTGTGGATGATCAATTCCAAGAACGGCTGTCTTGTGAGCTGCAAAAACCTCAAAAGCCGCATAGAGCTTTTCGATACACCCATAATGATCCATGTGCTCAGGATCAATATTAGTCACGAGGGAAATATCACGTGGGATCTTTAAAAAACTTCCGTCTGATTCATCTGCTTCTGCAACACACCAAGGGCCAAGACCCGCTTTGACATTGGATCCCCAGGCATTCATTACACCCCCATTAATAACCGTGGGATCAAAACCAGCGACATCTAAAACCCATCCCATCAATGCTGTTGTTGTTGTCTTTCCATGAGTTCCTGAGATAGCAATCCCTTGTTTCCCATCCATCAGAAGGGCAAGCATCTCTGCACGATGAAGAGCGGGAATTCCCCGATGGCGTGCTTCCATAAGCTCAGGATTGTTTTCTTTAATATCTGTTGACAAAACGACAATGTCTTTCCCATCAAGAGTTGCGGGTTCATGTCCCAAAACAATGGGAACCCCTGCTTTTTGAAGGCGTTCCGTATTGCCATTTAAGGATAAATCGCTTCCACTTACACGATACCCGCGCATATACAAAAGGTGAGCTACCCCACTCATGCCAATGCCCCCCACCCCAATAAAATGGATGTGTTTATCTTTGAGGTCCTTAAAAGTCATCGTGTTATCTTTCTTAACAAATACTATTTTTTAACTGCCATAAAAAAGTCAGGACGTTAGACTGACAAGATGCGCTAATCTTAAAGAAGCATCTGGAATAGCAATCGCGCGTATATTGACTGCTGCGTGTGCTAATTTCCAGGGAGAAGTTATTAAATCTGACAAAAGAATAGCTAACTTATTGGAAGCAAAGTCCTTTTCTCGTATTAGCCACCCTCCCTCCACTTTCTGAGCTTCTTGAGCATTATAGAACTGATGATCATCCATGGCGTAAGGATAAGGCACAAAAATTGCAGGTCTGCCCACAAGGGCAGCCTCAACAACACTGGAGGCCCCTGCTCGAGAGATCACCAGATGCGCACGTTTATATCGCTCACTCATTGTGTCTAAAAAAGGGGATAGCTCTACATGCGCTTTTGTCTGTGCATAAAGAGCTTGCGTTACGGTTAAGAATTCTGGGCGACACTGCTGACTCACATAAAGACGTTTTTGCAGAGAAGGATCTAACAAGCGAATGGCTTCAGGAACAATTTCCCCAAAAACACGCGCCCCTTGACTCCCACCTGTAACCAGTAAATGAAAAGGCTTCTTCTCTTCAGAAGTGACATAAGGGGCTGGCTGAATATCGGGCCGCACGGGAAGGCCTGTAAAACTCACTTTCTTTTGACATGCATGAGGAATGTTTTCCACATGGGGGAAAGAGGTTGCAATACGCGTTACAAAGGAAGCCAAAAGACGATTTGTCCGGCCAAAATAAGCATCGGCTTGATGAACAATCGTCGGAAGACGGAGAAAAGACGCCGCCAGTAGCGTCGGAAAAGAAGCATATCCGCCAAACCCCACAACCACATGGGGTTTCAAGCGCCGCAAATGATAAAGAGCCGCCCCCACCCCCGTCATAAGTTTGAGTCCCCCTTTTATTTTTTTTCCAAGGGAGCCTTGCATTTGATCGGCGGGGATTTTTACAGTTAAAAAAGAGGAGTCATTAAATTGACTCCCTCGCCCATCCGTAAAGATAAAAACCGTTTTCCCTTGGGCCATAAGTTCTTGGGCTAAGGCTTGCGCCGGAAAAACATGCCCTCCTGTTCCCCCTGTTGCTAAAACTACCCGCTTCTCAAGATCCACTGTGATCTCCTATCCGTCGGCGTGTAAGCCCCAATACCATCCCCATCCCAATGGCCAACGCGATCATGGAAGATCCTCCATAGCTAATAAAAGGAAGGGTCATCCCTTTTGTCGGAATCAGATTTAAAGTGGAGGCCATATTAATGACAGCTTGAAGCCCAAATTGCACCAGAAGCCCTGTCACAGAAAGCACAACAAACATATTACTTTCTTCAAGAAGGCGGCTAAAACACCGTAAGATAATAAAAGCAAAAACACCGACCAAAAAAAGGCACAGAATCAGCCCGAATTCTTCGCCTGCAACGGCAAAAATAAAGTCCGCATGGGCATCCGGAAGATATTTCTTAACTGTCCCTTCCCCTGGTCCTTTGCCAATAAATCCACCATTCATAAAGGCATCTAGCGATTGGTTAATTTGGTAGCGATCCCCAAATTTATCTCCTCCATCAGGATAAAGAAAATGATCAATACGACGTGTCACATGCGGAAACAAAAAGTAAGCTCCCACAAGCCCCGCAATGCCACATCCGCTTGCTGAAAAAATCCAAAACAGAGGAAGTCCCGCTAGAAAAAATTGAGAAAACCACATGACTGTGATAAGAGCCGTCATCCCTAGATCAGGCTGCAGCATTAAAAATGTGACCACAACCAAATAAAGAGCCATAGAGAGGAGCGTGCCAGGGAAAGAGGGATTCTGTTGCTGCTTGGCAAACATGAGGGCAGACACAACCGCAAAGGTTGGTTTCACAAATTCAGAAGGCTGCAATGAAACGCCAGCAACATCAAGCCACCGGCAAGCTCCCTTAATTTCAACTCCCATAAACACGGTCAACAGAAGGGCTATCACACTCACGCCGAACATACCCACAGAAAATCGCTTGATGTCCGCTAAGGAGAGAAGAGAAATCCCTATTAAAATTCCAAGGGTGGGCACTAAAAAAATAATATGTTTTTTTATGAAATGAAAGGAACTCCAATGATGTTGGTCCGCAACCGCAGGGCTCGCCGCCATGATGAGAAGAATTCCTATAAAAATAAGAAGCAAAAGAGCTGCTAAAGTCCACCGATCAATAGTCCACCACCATCGTCCAATGAGGCTTGTATTTGTACGTGCCAGAGAGAGCATAGGGTACCGACTAATTTATACAAAGGTGTTATTTTAAAGCCGCATTCTAGAGGTCAAAAGGCGCTGAAACAAGAGGGTTGTTTATCAAATCTTTGAGGATGAATGCGTTTCTTAAATCTATATACTTATTTATAGTGTGGGAGTTCCCTAAAACGGAATCTCCAACCCCATATTCGGATTAACGTCCAAGTCTCCCTCTGACAAAGATTGAGGCTGATCAAACAGCTCAACAGCCTGCGTGTAACAGTTCCTGCAGGCCGTACTTTCTCCAATACAGACTGATTCACAATGAGTTGAAACAAATTTGTCGATCTCATCTTCTCCCCTAACGGGACCACTAAAGGCTAAAGCCGTTATCGCACTTATAAGAATTTTTTGGCGCATTTTTTTCTCCCTTTATTGCTATACTCATTGAACGTTGAGATACCTTCCTTGTATTTATTCTAGTGTCATTCCCGCGAAAGCGGGAATCCAGTCATTTTCTGGATCTCCGCCTACGCGGGGATGACAACCGAAAAAAAGCACCTTCAAATTCGATGGGTATAGTAGACTGTTTCCAAAGCACTCTTCACTCCCCAAAATACCCTTGTTTCAAGTCCTCTTCAAACTCAGAAAGCCACGTTCCAGATCCTGCACGACTCAGATAAGTTTTTGACTTCTGAGACTTAACATGCGTTGCTTGGGTTTTAAGAATGATGACGTACTGTATGTCATTCATATCCAAAGCGCTTTGATCTTCCTTCACTTCCAGAATAAAGTGATGGGGTTGATGGCCATGATTTTTTAAAAGCGTATAGTACGCCTCCTGTTCTCTTTCAGATAAAAGACTATTTTCATCCAAAATTCCCATAAAGGTTTTCCATCTTTAATGTTAATTAAAATCAGGCAGTTTTGTTTCTTGCTCAGGATCACACGCAGGCTCAACTTTTATATTTTTCTGCAATTCTTGATGTTGTATAGTTTGGTCAGCTAATGCAGGCAAAGAAATCCCCAAGAGAACAAGTAAAATATATTTCATGACGCCTCCTTATATTTATTGTTTATTTTATATTATGCAGAAATATAAGTGTCTTGTCAAACTTTTCAATTGGCCATCGTAATACCGGCCAAATTTTGAAGCACTTGAGGTTTGTTCTCCTCAACTCTATTTTGAAAAGGACGGAGAGAATACTTGAGATTATTGTTCTAACTCATCTCCGTTTTTTCTCTCACTCCCCTCTCATTCTCTGAGCTTGCCTCCGCACTCTCGTAGAAAATACGATATTTTTTAAAGAGAGGTAAAATGTCGTAAATGCAGATATAAGCGGGCAGGAGATCGTATCAATACCTGGGTTGGGAATGGTTGGAAGGTTGGAGGACTGGAGAGCTGGAGAGCTGGAGAGCTGGAGAGCTTGAGAGCTTGAGAGCTTGAGAGCTGGAGAGCTGGAGAGCTGGAGAGCTGGAGAGCTGGAGAGCTGGAGAGCTGGAGAGCTGGAGAGCTGGAGAGCTGGAGAGCTGGAGAGCTGGAGAG